>NZ_PUUH01000164.1:0-1056 GCF_002968355.1 Spiroplasma sp. ChiS
ACTAAGGAATATAAAAAAATAAAAAATGATATATTTTAGTTAATTTTGTTGCTTGATTTTTATATATTTTTCTTTTTATAAGTTCAGTTGTGTTAGTTTATGTTTTTATTTTAAATATAAATAATAACAATAAAAAAATTTTTATTTTGGCATTAGTTTCATGGTTTGTTTCTGTAATTTTGGTAATTGTTCTAACTATTTCGGAACATATAGATTTAAATAAAGGATTTAAAAAAAATTAAAGAAAGAAGTTGATAAAATTGAGTAATTTTGTTAAGAAAAATCAGAATATAGAAAATTACTTTATTGATAAGGAATTTATCCCTTTTATAACAGATAAAGCAAGTTTTATTAATTTACCTAATCATAATCGTCATATTGGTTTTTGATTGAGTAATAAGTTTATTTATCCGAGTGAAAAATATTTGGAACAAGTAGCAATCGGTTTGATTTATGATAATTCTTACCCTATTGTAAAATATGATGAAAATTTAAAACGCCATATTTGAAAGTATTTAACTGGAACAGAATTAATCAATTTATATAATCAATATAAACAAAATTACTCTACTAATATGAAAGAAGCATTATTTTTAAGTGAACCTAAAAAAGTAAAAACAAATAATAACAATAATAATTTAACAAATTGAAGTGTTGAAAAAGAACAAGAATTAATTAATGATTTGAAAGACTTAAATTAAATGAGTTTATATGATTATTGAGTTCAATTTGTTAGTTATATTATTGGTTCAAATGCCCCTGAGTTTTTATATGTTATATCGTTTGTGTTATTTATTGTTTTTTTGGAATGTTTTTTAAACTTATTCAAAAAATGTGGAGTTTTTAAAAATGCAAAATGATTGAATTAAATTAAAAGAGTTTTTTATTCATATATTTTTGTTTATAGATAAAACGAATGTTGAAAGTATTACAATGTGGAATTTAACGCAAAATGAATATTTAACTTTGATGGTTGGTGTTTGAATTGTGATTTTGTTTTTAACTTGGTTTTTCTTGTGGATGGTTTTTAAAATAGTTAGTTATTTTAAATAATTA
>NZ_PUUH01000165.1:0-1054 GCF_002968355.1 Spiroplasma sp. ChiS
GCCAAAAATAAAGAGCAAATGAGCGATGAACCATTATTAAATAATATAAATACCCCATCTTATCAAGAAATAGCAGACACTAACAGAGCAAATGAGCGATGAACCATTATTAAATAATATAAATACCCCATCTTATCAAGAAATAGCAGACACTAACGATAATGTCGTTAAAGAAGAAGATATCTCAAATGTAGTACCAGCAGTTAATAATGATGAGGAGTGAGCAACTTGATAAAAATAGGTATTGACCCATCAGGTACTGGTACTACTGGTATTGTTATTTATGAAGATAATAAATTAAAGGAAAAATTCTAATTTACTAGTATGTTGTGATTAAAACACATATCTTTTATAAAAGATATATTATGCAAATGCAAATATTGTAATTTTCTTAGTATTATAAACATTGAAAATTGTTTACCAACAAATGCTAATGGTTCAAAAGACCGTGATGATTTATTGCGATTACTAGCTGCTATTGAAGCTATTGAAATTAAAAAGAAACATTATACTATTATTAATTGAGTATCTAACTGAGTATCCCCACGACATACTAAATCAGTTGTTAAAAATATGGAAAATTTAAGTAAATATAATGATAGTTGTTTATGAAAATATGATAAAGATCCTAATTTAACTTATCAATATGGTAAAGGTTGATTTTATAATAATGAAAAAATAAGTAATCATTTACGAGATGCAATTATTATTGCTAATTATGAGAGGTAATATTATGAAAACAAAAAATCATCAAATTGTAATTAGAAATATTAATGTTTACTTAAATAAAGAACAAGAAAAAATATGAAATGAATTACCTGAATTATATACACATAGCCAACGAGTACAGCATTTTATCAATTACTATATTGTAAATAATAAAGGAAATAATAAAAATGAATAATTATATTTTATGTTATCGTTCTGAAAAAGGTAATCGCCCTTGTAAAAATTCTCTTGGTGAATATATAACTGGTATTGATGTTGAAGATATAAATATTAAATCTACTGAATACTGAGAATATTATAAAAGTACTTATGGTGAAAAGAATTT
>NZ_PUUH01000166.1:0-1052 GCF_002968355.1 Spiroplasma sp. ChiS
GGAAAGCTTGATAAATCAAATACATAATAAAAAGATATTTTCTAAATTTGATTGTAAAAGTGGATTTTGGCCAAAAAAAAATGCATAAAGATAGTACACCTAACAACATTTTCAACTCCACAAAGCCAGTATGAATGTTTAGTAATGCCTTTTGGACTGAAAAATGTACCACAAATATTTCAGAGAAAAATAGATAGTATATTTAAACCCTATTTGTTTTGCTATGTATATGTAGATGATATATTAGTAGCTAGTAACTTGATAGCTGAACATTTAAGTCATCTAGATAAATTTRCARARYKTTGTCTGCAAATGRRCTATGTTTATCTCAAAAAAAAGCAAAAATAGGAACATCAGAAATAGAGTTTTTAGGATTTAAAATAAGTTCCCAAGGAATAGAACTACAACCACATATTRTAGAAAAGATTAATCAATTTCCTGATAAGCTTCTTGATAAAAAAACAACTTAAAAGTTTTTTAGGCATATTAAATCATGCTTCTAATATGAAGTAGATGGAAAGGGTCAAGCACCTTGGAGTTGAAGTTTACATGGATGAAGCTTTGAAGAACAAGTTGAAGAGTTTAAAGGGCCAAGAAAAGACTTCCAAGTTGTTCWCCATTTGTTCAATTAGCAAGGATTACTCAAGGGAACAATTGGGAGTTGAAAATTGGCTAAGTAATTGAAGAAAAGACCCTACCGCCGACGGTAGGCCTTGCCCCTACCTAGCTAGGCCAATCCTTTGTAATTCACACACCCACTGCCGACAGTAAGTTCCCCTACCGTCGCAAGTAGGGCTCGGCTAATGGATGCTTAATGCGTTCTAATTGAGTAGTTTTTGTTATTTKGCTTGTCTTTTCAGTTTTTAATCAAGGGTTTAATRGGTATTTTRAGTCATTTAACCAAAGGTTAGCTAGGKCTAGAGTTTAGTCTATAAATACCCYATTATAACTCAATGTAATYSAACAATRATGAWKTTGCTGAAAATATGAGAGARTTWYTCCAAGTTGCYTCTTGGKTTCTTYAYCTTCTTAGACTAGCTTGCTAAAGGGTT
>NZ_PUUH01000167.1:0-1051 GCF_002968355.1 Spiroplasma sp. ChiS
GAGGATATAAATTTATAAATAAATTTATTTTTTGTTATATAAATATGTAATAGTTGACATATTGATAAATATGTAATAGTTGACATATTGATTTTGTTATGTAAAATTAATTTAGAATATTATATATAACATTTAGTTATATTTAAGTATTCAAACCAATAAAGGTTTCCCTCTACGAAACTTTAAATATAAGTAAATGTTTTTATTTTGCATTTATATTTACATTCATTTTTTATTAATTTTTTATTAAATTAGTTTTTATTTTTTAACATTTATTTTATTTAAAGTTTTAAACCTTGTGAAACCTTTATTTACATATATGTAAATGAAAGGAATTTTTTAGTTATGTTTAAAGTTTATTTAAGTGATATTAAGTACAATCAAGTTATTAAAGATAAGTCAAATAAAGAAAATTATTATGATGTATATACATTTTTACGAGTTGAAGGTAAAAAAATAGTTGGTAAAGAATACCAAGATAAATGAGTTCGCAAAAATAGTGATTTTCAAAATAGTTTGCCCGAAATGATTGAAGGTAGTTTMTATAATGTAGAAATTGGTTTTAACGGTAAAATATCAAAAATATTGSCTTATGAAACCGAACAAGATTTTATTAATAAATATTCTAATAATTCAACAATAACAGAAAGCAATAGTTAATATGCAACAACAGTTATGTATGATTTGTATTAATGATAATGTTTGAGAAAATGGGTCTCGTTATTGTTGAAATTGTGTTAATGAAAATGTTGTTTTAATTAATCAATATTATTCTAGGTTAGATAATGACTAAGAAAAAATCAGATTGTTATTTATGTAATAGACAAGATATTATTTGTCCTAAACATAAAGAATAATATGAAAAAACAAACTAAGTTATATAAACAGAGATTAGAGTGTTTAGTTAATGTTATACATCAATGTTTACCTACTAAAATACCATTATTTATGTTAAGAAAAGCAATTAAATTGTATCTTAGTCATAAAGTTATTGATATTGGCGTTATGGAAGAACAACATTTTAAATTATTAGTAAAACAAATAAAAAATT
>NZ_PUUH01000168.1:0-1046 GCF_002968355.1 Spiroplasma sp. ChiS
TGGTACTTTATCATTTTTTAAATCACGCACAAATTTTAAATATTTACTATCATATTGCATTGCAATAGATAAAGGAATTGTTATCTTAACAAAATTAATACCAATATGGTACTTTATCATTTTTTAAATCACGCACAAATTTTAAATATTTACTATCATATTGCATTGCAATAGATAAAGGAATTGTTATCTTAACAAAATTAATACCAATATCTTTATTAGATTTTTTACGAACTCTTTTCCCGTTTGCTGTTCGTTTAACTGTTTCCGTTTTTCATACTAAATAATCATCTAAATCATCAAAGAAACCTATTTTCATTTTAAAATAAGGAAAAAATATACTAGGTGGAATACATTGCATAGGAACAATAATCATATTAGTAATTTCTCTATATTCAACCCAATTCTGATTAATTCGTTGTCCAGCAAAAACAATGTTATTATCAAACTGACGACATAATAAAAAATATGGAATTAAACCACTAAACTTTTTATTGTTTTCTTCGGGTTTAGCACCATTCATATACAAAAATATTTCATCAAATAAAATTAAACTATCATTTGACGGTATCTTATAATTTTTATTTTTAAAATCTAAGTGGTTTAAACCTAAAACTCCAATTTTTTCATCATTAATAAAATAATTAGAATAAACATTATCAAATTTAGCAATTTGTGATAAATAAGTCATCAATAAAGTTTTACCAGTACCCAAAGCACCGTTAATAATTGATATTGGACTACTTTTAACAATTTTAATTAATTTCCGTGTTTGAAAAAAATCACTAAAAAAAGACCAAAAGAAAATAATATTAAAAATTACTAAAAAAATAAAAAGGATAATATCTATAACTGATGTAGAACTAAAATATATAAACTGTAAATTAAAACAAACAATAAAAAAATAGAACAAAATATTTGCCATAAATCAATTTACATATCAATAAGAAAACTTAATATTTTTTTGTCTTCTAAATAAATTAAAATAATTTTTAAACATATATCTACACCACCAATCTAATTGTTTTATATAAAATAAATATTGA
>NZ_PUUH01000169.1:0-1044 GCF_002968355.1 Spiroplasma sp. ChiS
ACAGTGGCCATCTATTCTTTCAGAACAAAATAATTTATAAAATAGACTATATAACCACCCAAAAATATCTACCACCCCTATATAGTCTATTTATTTCATCTTTTTTTAAGACAATATTGATTTCAACTTTTAACTTGTTCTATTGTTTTTTTACAATTATGACAAATATTAACATTATGTTTTTTAAGATATTTACGAAATATTAATCAACCCAATAATATTAAATATAATATATAACTTGGTATTTTATAAACTTGTTCTAAACATTTTCCAACTGGTAATTTAATTGCTGGTATTTTAGGTATTTTTGTTGTTAATCAAGCAGTACCATGTAATATTGGATATGATATAACAATCCCAGCATATCCAAAAAAACCACCATCAGTTATATTGTGCTGACCAAACATAAACTCTTTAACTGGTTCTAATGTTGGTATTCAATTAAAATGTAAACTAGTAAAAAATAAACCATATAAACTTAAAAATGGTGTATGATATAAAATTGATAAAGCATTATATCGCATAATATATGCTTTTTTAATATGAAATGGATATTTATCATATTTTAAAAACTTACGATTTTTTCATGCTTTAAAACTTTGACTTGGATTTCTTTGTTCAAAACCTAATCTTTGTCAATAAGTACCATTTTCATTTTTAATAATAATATTTTCTTTATTTTCCATACTTATACCTCTTGTCGTAAAATACGAACACTATTAATTGGAATATTAGAACCCTTTGAACCATCCGTTAAGTAAATCCGACCACTAGCACTATATAAAGCAATACTATAAGGGTTTTTATCCATATCATCAATAAAACAAGTTGCTTGATGTTTAGATAAAGTTTTATTTTCTTTCTGTTCTGTAAAATAAGGTGGTTCAAGCCATAACATACCTTCAGCACCTTTACGATTAGTTGGTGATAATCAAACTTGATAACGATATTTTTCTGAAAATTCAGGAATATCAATAGAATTATCACTATCAGGTGTATAAGATATACTTACTTTTTCTCATTTTATTTTTTTATTTATTTCAA
>NZ_PUUH01000170.1:0-1042 GCF_002968355.1 Spiroplasma sp. ChiS
TAATTATCTAAAACTGTTTGTCAATTTGTAATTCCAAATGTACCAAAATCAAATAAATCTTTTCTAATTATATAACTTTTGTTTATTCAATTTGGATTTTGGATTTAGATTTTGTGAATTTAATTTTAAATATGCACTAATTTCTGATAAATTAATTTGTACTGGATAGAAATTAATACTTGGTGGTGGATCTGGTAATTTAACAGGTCAATCGTGTACGATATCATCATCTATGTATTGATCTAAATAACTAAGTGAATAAAGAGTTAATCAATCTCGAACTGAATTATTATATAAACTTGTAGTTTGTAAACTAACAAAATAACTCATAATTGAATATGGGTCATATATATCAATATCATCAGAAAACATATAAATACGACAGGCAGTTTTACCTAAATTATAAAAACCAACTGCATCAATTATATAACGACCACTACCAACAATATCAGTTAATAAATTTTCACTTTCCATTGTTGGCAATGATACACTTTCTTCATTAATTAAATAAATACTATCTTCATTATTAAGTGATTGAGGTATCATAACACTACTAATTCTATAATTTTTTCCATCTTCTTTTTTGTTTTTTTATTTCATCTTGATGCTGTTATTTTATCAGTTAAAGTAAATGCTCAACTTGTATTACTTGCACTAGAACCAATTATATCATTTACCTCATCTTGGGTATTATATCTAAAAGCATCTAAGGGGATATTATCTTGATTTTTTGCTTGTGTACCACCACTACCAACAATAGGTCAATAACTTTCATCATAAAAAGTATAATTTGCTTTTCCAATAAATAAAGGAATACCATTATTAATATTTGGATATAAATTATTAGTATTTTTATTTATTTCTTTTCAATAAATCGGAATTCCTAAACTTATTGCATTTAAGAATTTACCAACAATCGGAATATCTCTCTGAGTTCATGCAATACTTTCTGTTACATCTATTGGTAAACTAATAATATGATTAACCATAATACTAAATAAATTTAACATATCTTTTAATTGCCCACGATTTTTACTTGGAT
>NZ_PUUH01000171.1:0-1040 GCF_002968355.1 Spiroplasma sp. ChiS
AATTTTCATAATCCGCACTACCACCTTGCTGAACCCTAGTATTTTCTAGCAAAACAGAATATAAAGATAAACTAATAAATTCTTTTACGCGAGTTTGTTGATAACTATTTCAGTCAATAATTTCACCAGTGTTTTTATCAATGGTTGGTGTTTCGGGTTCTCACCATTACCATCTCAACGATAAATACTTTTATAACCAAAAATTTTTCAAGTATCAGGTTTTAATTGTTTACCTTTTCAATTATTTATAAATCATGTTTTTCCAATTAATTTTAATCCTATATAAGTTTTTAAAGTATTATTAATTTCTTCATTTTTTCCTTCAATTAACAATTTTCAATTATCTACTTTTAACTTAACTCTTGGATAATGATTTTCTTTATAACGATCAACATTATCGACAATTTTTTTAGATACATCATACATCTTATATTTTACGGCAAAAGCATAAATAAAATCARTTAAATCATTCAAAAAATTCTCTTTTTTAACATCATAAAATTTTTCAACCATAAACCGATTTTTTAAACTATGTCATTGTCGATAATAATTCAAAAATATTTCATTAGGTTTATCATAAACAACTCCGGTTGAATAACTATCTTGTAAAAAATCTAAATACCATTTATCATTAAACAATAAATTTTTTGATGTTTTTAAAGTTGGATTAATAAAATAATTTGTTTCCGACCAATTTTCAAAAAAACTACTGCGTAAAAACATTGTATTAATAAAATCAATTTCATTAATACCTTTACCAGCAATATTCTCTTGTTTAAGCGTATAATGCTCCTCATTTAAGGGTCTAAACGCCGTTAAAGTAATAAATGGAATAACCAAACCCAAAAAAGTTAAAATAAATATGGCAAATAAAGATAATGACTTACGCATTATTCTTTACCACCTTTCTTCTTTTTAAAATTAATTATAAATAAAATACATCAAACTAATTCAAATCAAAAATACAAATTTGCAACTAACATATATCAGAATAAAATACCAAACTCATTAATTAATTTATCTCATTTATCGTAAATTGA
>NZ_PUUH01000172.1:0-1037 GCF_002968355.1 Spiroplasma sp. ChiS
ATTCATCAGTACTTATTTTTGTTATTTTTTCAAAATTTAAACCATATTCTGATAATCAATTATTAACATATCCTTGATATTTTTTTGTTAATCTAGGTGCTTTTTGTACCAACTTTGGACTTATTTTTTGTAAGTTTTTTTCAATTTTTAATAGATTGTTAATTTTCCCTAAATTAGAAATTTTAAAACCCTTAGAAAAATCATTACGTGCTAATTTTCCAATTGTATATAATAAAGTCTCATTATTTGCTTGTTTAGTAAAATCAAATATTAATTTGTTAAATAAAATTTTTTTGCCCTCAACTTGCCTTACAACATCTTCTATGTTTTTAGCAGTTACTATTCCTAATTTTTCAAGTAGTTTTGTTTCTTTTGCTAATTTTAAAATTCTAGTTGTTCGTGCAGCACGAGTTAATTTACCAATACCCCCAATTGCTGGCAATAAATTTAAAGCGGTACTTTTTGCCGTAACTTCTGAGGTTAATTTATCATATATTTGATTGACTGTAAAATCAGTTGCTGTTTCTACTCCAAACGATATAAGGGCAGCAGCAAAATTAGATAATCCCGCACCTAATCCAACAGCAGAAGCAATCCCACCAGTTAAAACTGATAAACCAAGTGCTAAAACTTGTATTCCTAAAAATTCTAATAATTGTAAACCAAAACTTTTTTGTTGTTGCTGAATTGATAATCTGGTTGGAGTTTTAATACTATAAATAAGAACAGTTTTTGTTGTTCCAATTGGCATTTTTATTTTTTATTTTTGGTTTTTTTAGTAGCAGCAGGAACTGTAATTTCCATTCCTGTTGTTTCACCAGTTAATCAATTTGTACCAATTAAACTATATGGTACCGAAACATTATTGCTAAAATTACCCTCATCTCTATCATTAAATATTGAATGATCATAATCTAAAATATTAACAATATAATCTGAAGTTGTTAAACCAGCATTAAGTTTTTGAATTGCTTTAATAAAACCAGTATTCATTTCAGTAATTACATCTGCTTTTTTAGTTAAATCAGGAACATCAC
>NZ_PUUH01000173.1:0-11850 GCF_002968355.1 Spiroplasma sp. ChiS
TAAAGAAACATTTAATAATATGTTAATTGCTTCAATGTTAAGACTTAATAGCAGAATTAATGAAGTTAAAATTAATAAAAATAAAGAAAAAATTGAATTTAATATTTTTAAATTAAATCAATCTCAAAATCAATTTTTATCTTTATAAATAAAAAACTTTTTAAAATTAGTAATGTTAATTGCTTCAATGTTAAGACTTAATAGCAGAATTAATGAAGTTAAAATTAATAAAAATAAAGAAAAAATTGAATTTAATATTTTTAAATTAAATCAATCTCAAAATCAATTTTTATCTTTATAAATAAAAAACTTTTTAAAATTAGTAATAACTTTAAAAAGTACTTTTTAGTGTGTCAAAATCCATAATTTTATAAAATTATTTATTCAATTAAAAATTATATTTTTAAAAAAGTTGATTTTTTTATAAATTTTGTTATCATTTACTCATAAGCAAAACATAATTTGTTTCTAATTACTTAATTTTATTAAAAACCTCAAAATAATATATACTACCCTATTTTTGAATAATTTATTTTAAGCACATTATTTAATAAAAAGTTGAATAAACGAACATCACTTTTTACTGAAATGAAATATAAAATGGCAATTATTAATCATCATCGTCGGGAATTTTTTGATCGTTTTCCATTAATAGGTTATTCATTAAAAAGAATATTTTTTGCAATTATTACTTTGTTGTTAGCAATTTGTGTAATTTTTATTTTATTACGGTTAGTAACTCCCAAATATAAAATGGCAATTATTAATCATCATCGTCGGGAATTTTTTGATCGTTTTCCATTAATAGGTTATTCATTAAAAAGAATATTTTTTGCAATTATTACTTTGTTGTTAGCAATTTGTGTAATTTTTATTTTATTACGGTTAGTAACTCCCGATGATATTTATATTAAAGATATTGATATTGATAAATTAAATATTTTGTCAGGTACACCAGAATATAATGCTTTGCTTGAACAAAAAATGAAAATTTTTGGGGTATATGGTTCAATTTGAAGTCAATTAGGAACATATTTGCGAAATATTATGCCTTTTATTAAAAAAACAATAATTGTTAATAGCGCTTTTGATCCAATAACTGGTGAGTTAGTTGGTGAAAAAGTTACAACATGATTTTATTTAGGAGTTGTTTTTTCAACAGCAGTAGCACAGCCAGGAGAATTAGTATCAGGTATCTTTGCACGAGCAATTCCATATTCATTTGGTTTTGGGTCAGTCGCTGTTTTGTTAGCTTATTTAATTGGTGTGCCGTTAGGAATCATTGCTGCAAAAAATAAAGAACGTGGTGTTGATAATACCATTAATGCTGGTTCAATTATCTTTTTAGCAATTCCACCAGTTGTTTTAGTTGTAGGGATTTATTTAATTTCAATTAATTTTTTTTATGCTCATGGTTTATTTAGCTCGGGAACTTTTGATACTAAGTTTTGACCAGTTTTTGCAATTTTCTTAATGATAACACCACCAATTGTCATTAATACAAGACGATATGTTATTGATGAAATGACAGCCGATTATACTAAGTTTGCACTATCAAAAGGAATGACTAATCGTTATATTTTCTATATTCATATTTTCCGTAATGCGGGGATTCGAATTTTTCGGTTATTACCAGCAGCTTTTGTAACAACAATTTTTGGAGCAAGTATTTTTGCTGAACAAAATTGAGCAATTCCAGGGATGAGTAAATTTATTGTGTCGGGAGTTGGAAACAAGGATTCTTTTGTTGTTATGGGATATATTTTATTAACAGCAACGGTTGGAATTGCTACTAGTTTAATATCGGATATTATGATGGCGATATTAGACCCACGAGTAAAATTAACAAAATAAAGAGAGGAGCAAGATGATGCGAAGAGTTACAGATGAAGAGTTACTTGATTTTCAAAATTATGATATCAATAATTTAGATCCAAGTTTATTTGAAATTGTTGGGCCACAACTAGAAGAGAATGAACGAATTTCAACGAAATCATATCGTTATTGAAAAGTAGTTGGTCAAATTTTAATTGCTAAAAAAACATTTATTGTTTGTTTATTATTATTACTTGCAATTGTCTTATTAACAGCAATTGTTCCAATTGGTAAAATCGCGAATCCGTTACCTGCTGATTTACCAATTCCTAATTATCAACAACCTTTAGCTCCAAATGCAACTTATTTATTTGGACTGGGAATGAATGGTGAGAATTATTGAGATAAAATTTGAATTGGAATGCGAACTACCTTGTTATTTACATTAATAATTGCCTTAATTCAAATTTTAATTGGGGTTATTGTTGGTGCAATTTGAGGGTTTTATAAAAAATTTGATATTTTATTTATTGAAATTACACGATTTCTAAATTTAGTACCAACATTAATTTTATGATTAATTATTATTTTTGCTTTAGGTAAAACAATGCCAGTCATCATTTTTGCCGTATCACTTACTAGTTGAATTACTTTGGCAGAGGTTATTCGGGTACAAATTATTTTAGTTCGAAATACAGAATATAATCTTGCTTCAAAAATGTTAGGAACATCAGGACCAAAAATTGTGACAAAAAATATTATGCCACGAATTTTACCATTAATTATTCAAACAGCATCTTTTGCTGTTCCAATGGCTATTGCAATTGATTTAACATTAAATTACTTTAACTTTGGTTTTGTACAAGGACGTGAAAATACGACATTAGGATTTATTTTAAATGAAGTATTAGCATCTAGTAAGTGACAAGATTATCCACATTTATTAATTATTCCTATTTGTTTTATTGCTGGAACATCGGTTTTATTTTTCTTATTTGGAAAAGTATTTGCTGATTCATTAGATCCCAAAAACCATTATAAATAAAAATGACATATTAAAGGAGAAATTGCTTTATGGAAAAAGAAATTGTTATTTCAATTAAAAAATTAATAATAAAATTTAAAACTCGTGGTAATGTTTTAACTGCTATTCGAAATATTTCTTTTGATATTTATGATGGTGAAACATTAGCAATTGTTGGTGAGTCGGGAAGTGGCAAGTCAGTTATGACCAAAACATTTACTAATATGTTAGAAAGTAACGGATGAATTAGTAATGGTTCAATAGTTTATTCGCCTTCGAAAAATATTTTAGCGGATGATTTCGTATATTTTCGAAAACCAGTTCATTTAGTTGATTTTCATAAAATTTTATTAGATAACAGCCTACAAAAAAATATTATAAAGTATAATAAAAAACGAATTATTAGAACAACACAAAAAATAAAAATGATTAATAGTTTAGAATTAACTAATTTACAAGCAGCAATTGTTGCTTTACGAAATAAAATTGAAGTATTAAAAAAACAAATTGGTTTTAGTCATTCCAATCGAATTAATAATAAAATAGGAAAACTTAATGCACAATTAAAAGAATATAAAAATCAACAAGAGATGTTGTTAAACCCTGAATTAAAACAAAAAAAGATTGAATTTTTACAAAGTTGAATTGTTGATTATAATAATGAAATTGATAAAATTAAAAAATTAACTTGAAGAGAAAAACGGTTATTAGGGAAAAATATCCAGTTTTTAAAAAAATATTTTGAACAAGGAATTATTCCTCCACCAACAGAATTTAGTAAAATTCAAACTTATTTTAGTAAAAAAACTTATACCGATGGAATTCGTTATCGTATTAACAAATTAAATCAGTTAATGGTTATTGGTGAACCATTAAATGCTAATAATTTTACTAATGTTTATGAAGAATGAAATTTAATTAAAAATTTTGAATTTATTAATAAATTAAAAGCGGCAAAACAAATTAGTAAATTACGTGGTCCAACAATAGCAACAATTTTCCAAGATCCAATGATATCTTTAAATCCATTATTATCAGTTGGTTTTCAAATTTCAGAAGTATTACGAAAACATCGTAAATTATCACGAGCAATGGCCAAAAAAACAGCGCTTGAATTATTAGAAAAAGTTGGAATTCCAAAGGCTAAAAAACGTTATCATGATATTCCGGGAATGTATTCGGGCGGAATGCGCCAACGGGTAGTTATTGCAATTGCTTTAGCTTGTCAACCAAAAGTTTTGATTTGTGATGAACCAACAACAGCCTTAGATGTTACAATCCAAGCGCAAATTCTTGATTTAATTAAATCGTTACAAAAAGAATATAAATTTACTGTTATTTTTATTACCCATGATTTAGGTGTTGTCGCAAATATTGCTGATCGGGTTGCTGTAATGTATGCTGGTCAAATTATTGAATATGGAACAGTAAATGACATTTTTTTTGATCCGAAACATCCTTATACTTGAGCGCTATTATCTTCTTTACCGCAATTTGGTCAAAAAGGTGAAGATCTTTATTCAATTCCTGGTTCACCACCATCATTATTTGCAAAAGTATATGGGGATCCATTTGCTCCTCGTAATCAGCATGCGATGAAAATTGATTATTTATTAGAACCACCAATGTTTAAAGTAAGTGAAACGCATTATGCAAAAACTTGACTATTAGATCCACGAGCTGCGAAAGTAACAAAACCAAAACAATTGCAACAATTAGAACAAATTAAAAATGATACAAAGGTAGGTGATTAAGATGAACAAAAACGAACAAGAACAGTTTATTATGGTTCGCGATTTGTTAATTCAATTTCGCCAAAAAAATAAAAAAGTAAATGCAGTTAAATGAGCAAATTTTGATATTTACCGCGGGGAAATTTTTAGTATTGTTGGTGAATCAGGGAGTGGTAAAACGACAATTGGTCGTGCCATTGCTGGTGTACAACCAATTAAAGACGGAACGATTTATATGGACCGACATTTGATTTGGGGAAAACCACCACAATTATATAAAATTAATTTAGATATTAATGAAAAACTACGATTATTGCAGAATAATAATATGTTATTAAATAAACATTTAAGTAATTATATTAATAATTTAAAAATTAGTTATTATCGTTATTTTGAAAATAAAAAATATGTTGTTAATACAAAGGAATTAATACCTTACGAAAATAAACAATATTTAGTAACAACTGACCTTGGATTAAAGAAAGTTGATTTATTAAATTTTAATCATAGTAATAATCATTTTACCTTAGTAAAAGAAATGTATGAACATAATTTAATTTTATTAAAAGATATGTTAAAAGCTTATCAACGAATTTTTCGTTTTATGGATAATTTACACGAATGAATTCCATCATTATCTCTTGACTTAGAAGAAGAAATCAAAGGACGTGTCCGTGGAAATATTGAAATTATTGAAAGAAGTATTTTATTAGGGCATCAAATTTATAAGACTCTTTTAAAATTAGAAGAAAATCGTAATGCTTTAAAAGAAAATCTTGTATTAGAACAAGCACAAAAATATTATAATGCTTCTTTTGAACAATTAGCAAAATTATTGTCAATTCATACTAAATTATTAGATGAGGTTCATTTTTTGCATAAAAATCAACGGGCGGCTTTTATTCTTTTTGTTCCTAAGGGAAAACGAAAAAAGTATATTTTAGGTTATAATAAACGTTTTAATGTTTTCAAAAGTGATTTTGAAAAGGCATATTTAAAGGAATTACAAAAATTAGAATTAGAACCGCAAGCAAATGCACAAGCAATTGTTGCATTGCAACAAGCATATCAAACTAGTGCTTTAATGATAAATATTGCAACAGCAGATAATGCTAAAACATTAAATGAATTAGCAACCACTACTAATTTGAAAACAAGTTTGGCAGCATTACCAAATAATGAATGAAAAGAAACATTAATGACTTTAGTTAATAAAAATGCAACAGTAGAACAGCAACAAGCGATCCTTGCTGATTTATCATATTTAGCACGCCATGGGGTTTTTCGTGATCAAACAACAATTAAATTATATTATCAATGAGTAGGTAAAAAATATAAATATTCAACATCTGACATTGTTGCTTCTAATCGTTTGTTAGATTTGTTAGATTTACCATTAATTGATGAAATTGTTAAAAATGCTGAATTGTTTAAATTACCAACAAGGAGAGAAAATCGTTTACAAAAGAAAAAAATTCAAATGATTTTTCAAGATCCATCTTCATCATTAAATGATCGAATTTCGGTTGAAGAAATTATTGGGGAAGGGTTAACAAATTTTCCTGAATTATATCAAAATGCTACTGCTCGCCAGTTGTATTTAACTTATTATAACAATAATTTAGGAAAAAATGAAAAACCATTAAAGTTAGAACAAATTAAAGATCATGATGTCAAACATTTCTTAATTTTAAGCATTTTAAAAGAAGTTGGATTATTACCAGAACTTTTATCACGTTACTCACACGAATTTTCAGGAGGACAACGACAACGCATTGGTATTGCTCGAGCATTAATTATGAAACCACAATTTATTATTGCTGATGAACCAATTTCCGCATTAGATGTTTCAATTAGAGCCCAAGTTTTAAACTTATTAAAAAAATTTCAGCAACAATATAATTTAACTTATATTTTTGTTGCTCATGATTTATCGGTTGTGCGTTTTATTGCTGACCGAATTGCTGTTATTTATCATGGTCAACTTGTTGAATTAGCAAGTGCTGAAGAGTTATTTATTAATCCATTACATCCATATACTCGTGCGTTATTATCAGCAATACCAATGCCTAATCCAAATTATGAAAAAGAAAAGGTTCATTTCATCTATGAACCAGAAAAAGAACATTGAGATTATTTATTTGATTTACCAGAGTTTACGGAAATTAAAACGGGACACTATTTATTTGGGAATTCACGTGAAATTGCTGCGGCAAAAACTAAACTTGCTATGGCAATTGACAGAAAGGAGGGGTAACGATGTTCAAAAAGAAATTGGCGTTTTTTGCTAGTTTTACCGTAATAACCACAGTAACACCATTAGTGATTTCGTGTGAAATTAGTTTAGACCAATTAGCAAATCGTTTAATTACCGATAATGTTTTTCGCTCTATTTTTAAATTTCCCTTAACATCTTGGTCAAGTGCATCAACAATGCTAGGTGAAGATAATAAAATTTTAGCTGATGTTCTTGGAACATTAGTAGCAACTGATAAATATAATCGTAGTTTTGGTGATCTTGCTGAACAAAAGGATAAAACATCAAAATATGTTGGAATTCCTAATGCTGATCAAAGTGAATGAAAATATAAAATTTCACCTCAAGCAAAATGATTTGATTATCAAGGTAATTTTCAGCGACAAGTTAAAGCTAGTGATATGATTAATACTGCTAAATTTGTTTTATTTCCAAAAAACTTATCGGCAACATCAGGATTATGGCGAACTTTTATTAGTGGTGCACAAGAAATTTGGGAGTATTTTCAAGCAGGTAATTATCAACCAGATTATTATAATGATCCAATTTGAAAAAAATTAGGAATGACAATTAATGATAGTGATGATGAAATTACCATTAAATTAACAAAGTCAGCAGAATATTTTGATACTTTAATGACTTATTTAGCTTTTGCGCCATTACCAGAAAAGGCATTACGACAAGGTTATAATTATGGGACTAATTATAAAAATATTTGGTATTCAGGGGCATATTTAGTTGAAAAATATAGTTCAACTTCACAAATTTTATTACGAAAAAACCCTGCTTATCGACATGCGAAATTAACATACATTGATAAATTAAATTATACTTATTTAGCAAATAACGATGTTTCGCGTGAACATGTTTTATTTGAATCAGGTGACGTCAATGATTTTCTAGTTGAACCAACAGATAGTAACGGTTGAAAGAAATATGTTGGTTCTAATCCTGCTAATCCAATTTTCAGTGGTGCATCAAGTATTATTAATCCTGATCCAACAACATATACGATTATTAATAATTATGCGAATAGTGATGTTTTAAATTCAAATCCAGCTCGTGCTAAACAAGCATTAAATGCAAGTAAGGCATTACAATATGATAAAATTCGAAAATATTTATCAACCCAATTAGACCGTAGTAAATTTGTTAAATATTATTCTGAAGCTCTAGATGATTCACCAACTTCCAAGTTTTTACGAAATGTTTATACAGCACGTTATTTTGTTTATAATGGGAATGTTGATTATGCGTCATATGTTGAAGAAGCATATGCAAATCATTTTTTAAATGGTAATGTGATGGCTGCTAGTCAATTGTTAAAAGATGGTAGTGATGCTTTATATCGTAACAAAGATTTATTAGAAAATAATGATAATATTTTAGATGATATTCGTAATTGATTACAAACAAATATTGGTTCTTCACAAGTTGAATTTCGTTTTTTAATGAATGGTGCATGAACATTAACAATTAATAAGTTTTTATTAAATATGATTGACTCATTTAACGCTGAAAATGATGTGATTAAAATTATTCCAGATATTACTGTTGATGCCACAGAATATGTAACACGTCGTAAAAAAGCAGATTGAGATATGCAAGCAGGAGGATGGTCCCCTGATTATGCAGACCCGTATACTTATTTACATACCTTTTCCTTAGGTGGTGATTTACAATATTATTTTGGAACTTCACGGATTTTTAGTGACCTAAAATTAACAAATAATCGTGCTCCAGATTATGCAACAATTAAGGATCAATTGAATAATCCATATTGAAATCTTTTAAAAAATACAACAGCAATTGAAGATTTTTATAATGTTTTTAAAAATTATACTAACCAAGTAGCAACAAGTGATGAAATTACTGATCCAACTCGTTTAGCTGATCGTTATCGAAGTTTTGCTGAAGTTGAATTTAATGCCATTTATACTAATTTTATGTTTATTCCAGTTTATGTTCCAAATGGTTCATATCAAATTCGAATTTCATATGTAACACCACGAACACAAGTTACAATTGGATATGGTAGTTCAAAATATAAACATTGAGGAATGGTTTTAAATCCTTATTTACTAACTACGCAAGAACGTCAAATTATTGAAAAACGTTACCAACATCAATTAGCAATTATTCAAACTGATTATGCCGCCTTTAGGGAGGATTATTAATATGAAAAAGTTGTTAACATCTTTTATGGCTTTTATGGTCGTTAGTGTTTTTGCTACTGTTGTTAGTTGTGCAAAAATTGAAACTCGTGATCGTAGTAAAATTTCGTTATTTTTATTTAAAAGTGAATTAGCTTTAATTCCTGTTTTTTAAAAACAACAGCCAACCGCAAAAGTAACTGAAACGATGTTTCAAAATGCAATTTATGATGCACTAGAAACAAACCGATATCGTGGTGAAATTGCAAGTGAGGACTTAAAATTTATTTATTATGATAAGGATTTAATTTCAAAATCTTGAACTGATTTGCCATGACAACCACTAGCAAGTGGCGGAGCAAAGACAGCATTGTTATGAGTGCAAATTATTGCTAATAAGAATAGTATTCATTTTGCTGATAAAACTAATATTATTTCGGTAACATTATATCAAACAGAACCACTTGCATTAGATACCATTACCTTTAATTATGAAAAAAAGTGTTAAAAACCTTACCAGTTGAAGATATGATGACTTACTTTGCAGTCCTAAATCCAACATTTTATTTCTCAGCATGTCATTTTTTAATTAGTAAAACAACTGACCGTGTTATTATTAAGGCAGTGTCAACTTCAAACCGATATCGTGGTGAAAATATTATTAATTTTTAGGTTATATTACAATTTTATAAAATTAAAATTATTTGGGGAAAATTTGCTTAAAAGAAATTTTCTCCTTTTTATTAATTTTAATAACTTTCTGTTTAAAATTAAGATATAATTAAACTACGATAAATAGAAAAGGAAGAAAAAGATGATTAGTGTAAACGATTTCCGCCCAGGATTAACGTTTCAATATGAAGGTAATATTTACATCGTAATTGAAGCACAACATTCAAAATCAGGTCGTGGGCAAGCACATGTTAAAACAAAAGTTAAAAATTTGCGAAGTAATGCAACAACAAATATTACTTTCACTGGTGGTGATAAAGTTGAAAAAGCAATGATTAACAAGGTTGAAATGCAATATTTATATGATGATGGTACCAATGTCATCTTTATGGATACGCAAACTTATGAGCAATTAGAAATTCCATCAACTAATTTAGTTTGAGAAAAAAACTTTTTAAAAGAGGGAGTAATGGCTTCTGTCACAAAATATGATGGTGAAGTATTGGAAATTATTTTACCAGATAAGGTGGATTTAACAATAACTGAGGCAGAAGCAGCAGTAAAAGGTGATACTAGTTCTGGAGCAATGAAAAAAGCAGTGCTAGAAACTGGATTAGAATTACAGGTTCCTTTGTTTATTAAAGAAGGGGAAGTTATTACTGTTTCAACTAGTGATGGAAAATATTCCGGACGTGCTTAATTTTAATAATTCATAAAAGGAGAGATTGAAGATGAATAATAATTTTAATGAATTAATAATTGAAAGTAACCATCGTGGAACAATTGCTGTTAGTTTATTAACAATTAAAAAAATTATTTTATATGCAATCCGTGATTTGACCCATCAATATTTTGTGGATAAAGTTGAATGTCGAATGATTGATAATTCATTATTGCACATTTATATTAGTGGAAAAGTAATTGCAAAAGAAAACTTAAATGATTTAACAGTTGAAATTAATGAAGCAATTATGAAAGAATTAAGTTATTCGTTACAAATTAAACCAAAAAATATTAGTATTGCTTATCATCATTAATAATTTAAAAACCAATTAACTATAGAAAAAGAAAAAAATGTTATGCGTTTGCTAAGAACTTACAAAGTTCTTAGCAAAATTTTATTTATTATATGTTATTTTAATTCTACTGTCAATATCTAGCTAAAATTTCGTAAATTTATTTAATTGATAATTGTTTCATAGTATATCTTTCAGTTCATGAATGATTTGATTTGGGTTTATGAGCTTTATTTTGGTAATGTTTTTTCTGTATTTTTAACTGTTGGAATATATTCTAATAGATTATAAATTTTGTTTTCATACTTAAGATACAATGTTTTATCAAATGCATTAATTATTGTAACATTTGTTTTTGAATTAAAAACTTTTAGTTTTTTATTATCATAAGCTAAGTACTTTTTATTTGCAAAACTAATTGATGATCCATTATCTGTTCTTCTTGTTGAAGTTATTGATAAAAGTAAATTAATTTTGTCACTTTCTGGTGCATCAACGAAAGCAGAATTATTATAATCAATGGGAAGAGCAAAGTGTTTATTGAATTTAGGCAGAAATTCTTTTAAGAACTTATTTGTTTCTTCAAGAGTAGTTACTTTTGCAAGACCTAATTCATTTTTTAGACGATCTTGTAAAGTACCTCATAACCGTTCAATTCGACCTTTTGCTTGAGGAATTGAAGTAGTTATGATTTCGACACCTAATTCATTACAGCATCTGCTGAATTGATTAAAGGTGTTTTTTTCTTCGTTTTTACTATTATTTTTTTGATAAGTAAAAATTGTTCGCTTATCTGTATAAAATGTCATAGGAATACCATAGTTTTTTAAAATTTGATATAAAACATTATAATAACCATTTAAGGTTTCTTGATAATCAAAATATAATCCAACAACTGTATTTGTTGCATCATCAATAGCACCATGTAAAAATATTTTAGGATGATTTATTCCTAGTCATAAATGTTCACTAGCATCAGCTTGTAATAATTCCCCAAAATATTTGTGGCGTTCTCTTAAAGGATGTGATTTATCTTTTTTTCTTAATTTCTGTTTTCTAGGAGATTTTATTTGATTTAGAGACATTAAGTTGTACAAAACTGAATAAGAAATTTTTATTTTTTCATTTTCAAGTAATTTTTCTTTAAAATGTATAAAATTAAAATCAATATATTTAGTTT
>NZ_PUUH01000174.1:0-1036 GCF_002968355.1 Spiroplasma sp. ChiS
TAATTTTATTAATAATAGATTTTTTGGATGTTTCAACTATTTCAATAATTTTTTCTTGTTGAAAAGAGAAAAAAGAAAATTTTTGAAAAAGAAAAAGAATTAAAATAACTCCAATAATTAAACAAAATAAATTATCAAATGAATTATAATTTCGCATTTAATTTCTCCTTATAAAGGTATTTAAAATATAAAATAAAACTAGTAACACATAAAAATAACCAAAATAACATATTAAAATAAAAAAACAAAACTAARAATTGTTGTGCCTCTTGTGAGGCAAAATAAATAGTAGCAACACATAAACCAACAAAAAATAAGATAAAAAAACTAAATAAAGAATAAAAATATAATTTTAATTTTSTCATTTCATTTCTYCTTTATTCATRATTTTTCTTTATTCCTTTTCAAAAAGGTAATTATTGGCCTTTTTCTTTATTATTATTTAAGAAAACAAGTTTAGAAACAATCACTTTCGTGCTGTTTTTTTCTTCCCCATTTTGGTCGTTATATTTTTGAATAGATAACGAACCTGCAACATAAAGGTGGTCTCCTTTTCCTAAATAAGTAAAAAGATTATCTGCTTGTTGTCGAAAAACGACACAATTAACAAATAATGGTTTATTTTTGTCTTTATCTTTATGTGAATTAACCGCGATTTGAAAATTAACAACTGTTGTTTCCTCGCTATTGATTTTGACATATTCCTTTTTTAAATCATGAGTAAGATGACCCATTAAACGTACTTCATTTATCATTTTTTTCTTTTCCTTTATAGATTATTTGATTAACTTTTAAATCATCTGAAATCAAATTATAAGGTGATTTATAAAGAGGTTCTTTATTAAATTCTTTAGGTATATCATTTTCTTTTTCATTAGGTTCTACATCTAAAAAATCTAATTTACCGTTTTCTTGGACCTCACGCATCATACGGTGAACATCTTGGCGATAAATTCCCATGTAATTCGCCATTTGACACATTTGATGAAATAAACGGGCAAATTCTTTTGTTTTTAATTCTCCATTTAAAATATAA
>NZ_PUUH01000175.1:0-1033 GCF_002968355.1 Spiroplasma sp. ChiS
AAATTATTAGGTGGTGTTGACTTAGCAAACTCTACTAGTCCCAAAGGACATACAACAGCAGCTAGTTTTTGAATATATAATTCATTTGATAAAAAAGCATATAAAGTAGCAGAATATACTCATTCAAATGCTACACAACAATTTAAAGGACCATTAGAACAAGTAAAAGATATTTTAGAGTTTTACAACAATCAATTAAATCAATACTTTAATTTAATTCAGCAAGGTATATCAATTAATGTTGATGATAGTGCTTATTCAACATTAGAAAGTTTAAATAGAGAAAAATATAATTATACTTTTGGTCAATACATGCATTTTAAACCAGCACAAAAGCAAAAATTTAAAATAAAGCATCGTATTGAAGCATTTACAATGTTAATAAATACTAATCAATTAAAATGATTATGAGAAAAATGTCCTGTAAGTAAAACCCAATATGAATTAATTCAATGAGAAGATAAACCAGATGCCAGAGAAGAACAAATGTTAGACTTATATGATGATACATTTGATAGTGATTTCTATGCCTTACACTTTGAATTAATACCAATGGTTAAACATAATAGTTCAGCAGATTATAAATTATGACAACAAAGGGAGTGAATAAATTAATGAAAAAAGATATATATGTAATACATGATGAGCGTGTAATAAATGCAAAAAGACCTTATATGTCTGTTTGTGGAAAAGTTAAAAAAAGACTTTGTAAAGAATTAAAAAAAGATAATATCGCAATATGTAAATTAAATTTATATAACGAGTATATTAAAAAATATCAAAAAGTTAAAGTATGTGTAAAAGTTTTATCAAATGAACCTAGTTTATTAACTGTAAATATAATTAATTATGCACTTATTTTAAAATTAAAGGAGCAAAATAACAATGAATAATAATACATATCCATCTTTACCAAACTTAAATGATATTAATAGTGTTTTAAAATATTATAATTATGATTGAACAATTAATTTAGCAAATATTATTGCTCGACATCAAATGCGATTAGTAAATGGTAAAGATATTTTATTTA
>NZ_PUUH01000176.1:0-1032 GCF_002968355.1 Spiroplasma sp. ChiS
TTTGAGATAATCCGTTATCGGTAATTATTGGTAAGTTAGGAACTGGTAAAACATTTTGAGATAATCCGTTATCGGTAATTATTGGTAAGTTAGGAACTGGTAAAACATTACTTTTAACTTATTTGTCGCAAACTATGAAATTATTGACAGATGAAATTTATAGTAATTATCCGTTAGAAGATGATAAAGTTAAAGTTTTAACATTTAAAAATTTAGATTTTACCGATAGAACAAAACTGGTTCCCCCAGATGATAGTGTTATTTTATTTGATGAAAGTTATTTATATATTGACGGAACTAGTCCTCATGATGAGAAAAAAGTTCATAGTGGTAAAATACCGTGAATTGTTTTAGCGAGACATTTTGGACATCGTGCGTTGTTTACTGCTCAGCGTGAGGGTATGATTTGAAATAATATTCGCCAGTTAGCAAGTGGAATTATTATTCCAATTTCATTGAAAAAGCCGATTATAAAATTAATTCGTTGTAAAAAATTTAATTTTTTTAATCGTTTCTTTATTATACGAATTGGGATTTTCCAAAAAAGATTTAATTTTTTTAATCGTTTCTTTATTATACGAATTGGGATTTTCCAAGATATAACGGATTATGAAATTTGAAAAACAAAATCAGTAGAACGAAGAGCAGAAGGTAAACGAGCAAAACATAAGTTGGATATTGGCTTAGGAATTCGGTTTTTTAAAATAATTATTCCCCTTGAATTCGCTAATAAGTATGATAGTCAATGGTTAAAATTTGTGCGTGATTTAAAGAATGATGAAATTGTTAATAAAAAAGAATATTATTGGTCAGAAATCACAAAATTAAGCGTTAAAGAACGATTGGAGTTATTTGATATTGATATTTTGAAAAAGAATTTAAAACCTAAAAAAGAGAAAGGAAATAGTAAAGATGATTAATTTATTAGTTGAAAATAATAATAGTAATTGAGACAATATTTTTAGTTTTGTTTTTGATATATTTTTGTTTATTTTTGATGTAATTTGAAATACAAAATTACCGATGACAAAT
>NZ_PUUH01000177.1:0-1026 GCF_002968355.1 Spiroplasma sp. ChiS
TAGAAGAATGTCATTCAGAAGAAAGTGCTTATGACTATATTGAAAAATTAATTATGGAAAAGAATTTGGAGGAATTAGAAAATGAAAACATTACAAGATTTAATTAAAGATTTAACAGATATTATTGTTGATCAAGAAAAAATCAATGATTATTTAGCAAGTGAAGCATTAGATTTACGAGGTGCTGATTTAAATAGTGCTAATTTAACTTATGCTGATTTACGATGGGCTAAATTACAAGATGCTATTTTAATAGGTGCTGATTTACGAGGTGCTAAATTAAAAGATGCTGATTTACGTTGGCCTAATTTAACAGATATTAAAATCACAAAAGAACAATTAGACAAATTAACTGTTATTGAGGAGGATGAATAATGAATGTAACAGAATTAATTAAATTTAACAAACTAAAAGAAGAAAATGAAAAACTTAAAAATGAACTTGCAGAAAAAGAAAGTAGATATTTTGAATTAAAAAATAGATTTGATAATTTATTAAAATATTATGAAGAATTTAGTTCACAACAATTATATAAAGAAGATTTTGATGATCAATATTATTGTAGTTATCACGGACATTGAGACCAATGTATAGTTGAAGATGAAGAAGAACCAACAGAAGAACAATTATCAAAGTATATTCTAATTTTAAAAGATAATTCTAAATATGACAAATTACCTAGTATTGAAAAATTAATTATGGAAAAGAATTTGGAGGAATTAGAAAATGAAAACATTACAAGATTTAATTAAAGATTTAACAGATATTATTGTTGATCAAGAAAAAATCAATGATTATTTAGCAAGTGAAGCATTAGATTTACGAGGTGCTGATTTAAATAGTGCTAATTTAACTTATGCTGATTTACGATGGGCTAAATTACAAGATGCTATTTTAATAGGTGCTGATTTACGAGGTGCTAAATTAAAAGATGCTGATTTACGTTGGCCTAATTTAACAGATATTAAAATCACAAAAGAACAATTAGACAAATTAACTGTTATTGAGGAGGATGAATAATGAATG
>NZ_PUUH01000178.1:0-1023 GCF_002968355.1 Spiroplasma sp. ChiS
AACAACAACAATATTTTTAACAATTAAAATAGATATGTCAAAAGCACCATTAGTATATCCAATCCCCGATATAGACAACCCAGATGAAAACTACCAATATATTAATAAAAATTTTATTGAAAGTTTAGGAGAAAACAAAAGCGAACAAATTGAAAAATTAACAGAATTATTAGAACAATGCCCCATTAACACTAAAATTGACGAAGTTGAACCAAGCGGAATTGACAATAAATTCTATTTTGAAAAAACCAACGAAGAAGAAAACAAACCGTGAAAAAATATTAAAAGTGCCATTACTTGAAACGATAATTCAAAAACAATAGCAACAGCCATAATCGATAACATTAATCAAGTAAATGATTTTAAATACCGAGCAATTTATCAAAATAAATGTGCTAGCGAATATTTTGTATGAACAGACAAAGGAAGATTAACCCAAGATAACTTAAACACAAGACATAAAGACGGAATTTATGAATTCCCTATTCTTAGTTTTAATTTACCCCTAAAAGGCGAAAAAATAAAATCCTTTAATTGAGAATACACCGCACGCGTTCCCATTCGTTATCAATCAATCAAAGACCCTAACAATTTTATTAATTTTTGCGAATATGCCCAAGAAAAAAAGGAAGAATTCAATAAAAAATGAACCAAAGAAATGGAAAAAATGGATCAAAAAACAGCACAACTAGACAAAAGAATTAGAGAAATGCCCTACAAAATAGAAAGCAGTGCCAAATATGTCAAAAGCAGATTAAAAGAAATGACACCAGACGAACAACCTTTTAATCAAGTTGATAATAAATGATATTATGTAGTATGACGCGGGGATAAAAGTGAAGAATGAAAAATTGTTAAATTTAAAAATGATAAGTATGAACAAAATAAAATACTTGATAAATATAATAATTATGAACTTCAATTATTACAAACCGGAAAAGCAGGACAAGGATATTGAAAAGATATTGGTTTAGTTGATAATAACGGAATGCCTCGTTATTTTGCATGAAGCTTTAATCCTAA
>NZ_PUUH01000179.1:0-1022 GCF_002968355.1 Spiroplasma sp. ChiS
TAATAAATTAGATATTTATACTACTTTACAAAAAAGATCTTTACGATTTCCTAAATTATATCGCTTATTTGATTATATATTTAAGCATTATAAAAAATGAGATAGTTTAGATGATAACAGTCAGAATAATGATAATTTTAGACCTTATACCTTAGAATTTATAGATATATCAATAGTTAATGAAATTACTCAATCTGAGGTAATTGATAGACAAATAAATAATGGAACTATTACTCATGTTAGAGCAATTCATAAACAAGAAAAAGTAACAAATAAAAAAGCACGAATGATGTATGAAGAAATTAAAAAAGAACAAAAAGAACAATTAGATCAAGAAATGAGTTATATTGATGATAATCAAACAAGAGAAGAAGATATTAAAGGAGATATACAATAATGCAAGTACCTAATATTAATAGTATTTTTAAAAACTTAAATGAAAGAATAATGGATAATAGTGTTAGATCTGATTTAACTAAATTAGGTATTGATATTAAAAGTAATTATTTCTTTTTTCCATTTATTATTAAAACTGGTTTAGTAAATATTACTGATAAAGGTTTTCAACCTAATAATGGAGTACCACAAAACTTTACTCAAATGTCACAAATATTTACTGGGAAAGAAGGAATTATTGCACAATGAAAAAATGCTATTAAAATTTGATAAAGAAGATGGAAAATATATTGTTAAAAAAGCACAAAGTGGTAGTTCAATAACAGTTAATGCCCCATTACATCAAAAAGATGATAGTAGTTTAGAATTATTATTATCAGATGAATTTGATAATAATAATTCTAAACTACTATCATCTTTTTGATGTAATGGGGCATTAACTGTTATTGAACTACCACTTTGTGCTTTTTTAACAATATATTTTCCATCTTCTTTAATTTCTTTTTCATCTAAATCAATATCAGATATATCAATCCCAATTTCTAATGCTAATTTACGATATAATTTTGCTTCAACCATTTCTTTTGGTCATTTATTTCAAGGTGAATATTCACTATTACCACTAG
>NZ_PUUH01000180.1:0-1016 GCF_002968355.1 Spiroplasma sp. ChiS
CATCAAACCACAATAAAAATAGAGATGGTCACTTTATAAATAAATTTGCGATTAGCATTAGGTTCTTCAGGGTGCGAGTGAATTTATTTTAAAAACTGAACGTTTTGACCTGAAATGGTGCGGATGAAGAAATGTAATTATATGGCCTCTTAACTATACAAACAACTACAAATTGTAGAACATTGTAGTTAATATACCAACAATTACCAAATACCGCCACCGCTTACCCCCAGTAAAGCGGATGGCGTAGTAAACATCAAACCACAATAAAAATAGAGATGGTCACTTTATAAATAAATTTGCGATTAGCATTAGGTTCTTCAGGGTGCGAGTGAATTTATTTTAAAAACTGAACGTTTTGACCTGAAATGGTGCGGATGAAGAAATGTAATTATATGGCCTCTTAACTATACAAACAACTACAAATTGTAGAACATTGTAGTTAATATACCAACAATTACCAAATACCGCCACCGCTTACCCCCAKTAAAGCGGATRGCGTAGTAAATAAATAGATAAATACTTATATAACTAATTCTCGCTTTGGCACTTTCACTTGGGAGTAAATGCCAGCGAGTTAAAATAAAAGGAATAATTTAGGAGGTAAAGATGAAAAAGTTAAATAAAAAAATTATCAACAAAATAAATGAATTAATGCTTAGAAGTTATCTAGTTTCAAAAGATGAAATTACTGATGAACATTCAGCATTAAATACTAAAAAGAATTAGGAGGAATTAAATTATGAATAAAAGATATTTATTAATATCAAAATCAGAAATTATATTTGGAATAGATACTGAATTATTTTATACCTTAGAAGAAGCAGAGAATACTGCTAAAAATAAAAAGTATTTTGAAACTAAATAATATGTGAAAAGATGAAGATGGCAAAGTTTACACAGAAGAAGAAATAATGTTAATCAGAAAAGAAATTATTAATAAATTAGATGATGAATATTGTTATAAAATTGCCGGATATGATGAAATTAATATTTTTAATAAAGAAATGGAATAC
>NZ_PUUH01000181.1:0-1008 GCF_002968355.1 Spiroplasma sp. ChiS
ATAAGCAACGATAATCCAATATAAAAATATTCTGGTCAATTACAACGATAATCCAATATAAAAATATTCTGGTCAATTAATCTCAATTACTTTAAATACCTTACAAAAAAATAATACAATTGCACTTATTATTAAAATAGCACCCAATCCTCAAATAAATACTTTGCGAATTAATAACAAATTTCTGATTTATATTCTTTTAAATCCATTTATAACACCTCACTTTCTTTCTATAACTCTTGTCGAAAAATACGAACACTATTAATTGGAATATTAGAACCCTTTGAACCATCCGTTAAGTAAATCCGACCACTAGCACTATATAAAGCAATACTATAAGGGTTTTTATCCATATCATCAATAAAACAAGTTGCTTGATGTTTAGATAAAGTATTATTTTCTTTCTGTTCTGTAAAATAAGGTGGTTCAAGCCATAACATACCTTCAGCACCTTTACGATTAGTTGGTGATAATCAAACTTGATAACGATAAGTTTCAGAAAAATTAGGAATATCAATATAATTAGCACTATCAGGTGTATAAGATATACTTACTTTTTCTCATTTAATTTTTTTATTTATTTCAAACACTCATTTTAACATTTGGTCAATAGTATCTTTTAAAACTTTATTTAAAGATAATTTATTATTTTCAATATCAAATTCATCTGATAATAATAATTCTAAACTACTATCATCTTTTTGATGTAATGGGGCATTAACTGTTATTGAACTACCACYTTGTTTTGMTTTTCATACATTATTTTCATAATAAATCGTATCATTATCAAAAGGCACGGATAACTCATTATTTTTATTTTTAATAATTGCTTTATTATCAATTTTATTTTTTTCTTCTATTAATGCATCAACTTCTAATTGTGTATAATATGCTTCTAAATCTATCATTGTTAAATCAATTCCTTTTTCTTCAAAAGTCCGAAACATTTTCTTTAAAGTTGTTAGATTAGCCAATGATTTTGCATAAGTAGGTAATAGACCTTGCCAT
>NZ_PUUH01000182.1:0-995 GCF_002968355.1 Spiroplasma sp. ChiS
CTTATGCAAAATCATTGGCTAATCTAACAACTTTAAAGAAAATGTTTCGCACTTTTGAAGAAAAAGGAATTGATTTAACAATGATAGATTTAGAAGCATATTATACACAATTAGAAGTTGATGCATTAATAGAAGAAAAAACTAAAATTGATAATAAAGCAATTATTAAAAATAAAAATAATGAGTTATCAGTTCCTTTTGATAATGTTATCAGTTCCTTTTGATAATAACACGATTTATTATGAAAATAATGTATGAAAAGCAAAACAAGGCGGTGATATACCATCTGATGTTATTAAAGATAGTGATTTAAATAAAGATTATATTGATAAAGAAGATGGAAAATATATTGTTAAAAAAGCACAAAGTGGTAGTTCAATAACAGTTAATGCCCCATTACATCAAAAAGATAATGGTAGTTTAGAGTTATTATTATCAGATGAATTTAATATTGAAAATAATAAATTATCTTTAAATAAAGGTTTAAAAGATACTATTGACCAAATGTTAAAATGAGTGTTTGAAATAAATAAAAAAATTAAATGAGAAAAAGTACCGATATCATATACACCTGATAGTTCAACTTATATTGATATTCCTGAATTTTCAGAAAAATATCGTTATGACGTTAGATTATCACCAACTATTCGTAAAAATGTTGAAGGAAGTTTAAAACTTGAACCACCTTATATCCTTGATCGCCACGAAAATATTCTTATTAAACGACAAGCAGATTGTTTTATTGATGATTTAGATAAAATCCCTTATAGCATTGCCTTATATAACTCTAATGGTCGGGTTTATTTAACTAATGGTTCTACTGGTACCAATATAACAATTAATAGTGTTCGTATTTTACGACAAGAAGTATAGAAAGAAAGTGAGGTGTTATAAATGGATTTAAAAGAGTATAAATCAGAAATTTTGTTATTAATTCGCAAAGTATTTATTTGAGGATTGGGTGCTATTTTAATAATAAGTGCAATTGTATTATT
>NZ_PUUH01000183.1:0-59789 GCF_002968355.1 Spiroplasma sp. ChiS
TTATGGTTGATTTTTGTAATTTTTATTATATTATTTAATTAATAAATTAATTAATAAAGATTTGTTGCACTTCATTTTACATAATTCATATCTATTAAACCATAAAAAATAATTATTTTTTATAATTATACTTAAGTATAATTTGGCGAGTATTTTCCGAGCCAATTGACTTTGAAATTACTTCTGGAAATTTTAAAACATTAATATGAACTAATTTTCGTTGTTCTTTATTCATAACAGGTAACAATTGCTCTTTTTTTGATGATAAAACTCTATTAACAACACTTTGCACAGCTTCCATTAACATTAATTTATCATAATTAAAAATAATAATAAATTTAAAATCATTTTGAAATTTACGACTAACATATGTATGCAATAATGTTTCTAGAATAAAAACAAAATCAAAAATATTAATATTTATTTTGAAACCTTTAATATTTAATGTAATTAAAAATTGTTTATTAGAATATGAAAAAGACATCTCATAATCTTTCGTTAATAAGATATCGTTGATAATACTGTCTAAATGTTCTTTACAAAAAGAAATAATATCATTAATTTCAAAAAAGGTCACTTCTATTCGCTGAAAAAATCATTTTGTTGATAATTCAGTTTTATAAAAAAATTTTTTACTTGAATTATTTAAAAATTCTCTAATTTTTTTTTGCGACTTAAATTTTTTTATGAAAATCATTAATCTTTATTTTTTACTTTCTTATTATGTAAAGAAAATTTAGATTTTTTAGGTTTTGATTTAACCGGATTATAAGAAATTTTATCGGCATTATTTGTTTTTATTTGTTTTGTTTTTGTAATCTCAATATTTTCAACATTATTATTAGTTGTTTTTAAATGTGGCTTTCGAACAAATAAATGCTTAATTTTTTGTCCAAATGGTTCTCTGTTTTTATTTTTTTTACTTCGTTTCTTAACTCGTAAAAAATGAAATCCTAATGTTTGTAAAATTTGAATAAAGGCTGAGAAAATCCAATAAATAGCAACCCCAGACGCGATTGAAATTGTAACTACGAAGAAGACAACAATCATTACTCCTTGCATAATAAATTGCCGTTTACGTGCTTTTTCCTGTTCCTTTGTAATAACTCTTGTTTTACGAAGGTTTAAAATAGTTGGTAAAATCATTGAAAGAATTTGAATTGGCAAATATACAAATAATAAAGCTAAATAAACATAATTTCCACTAGTAATCATATCTCATGGTTTTTCAATTAAAGAAATTTGCCCAATTGTGGCCATTTTTAATTCTCGTGTTGCTCTAACAACAGTATACATCGCAATTAAAAACGGAATTGATAAAAAGGAAGAACCAATTGTTGATAATGGTGAAACTCCTTCTTTTCGATACAACTGCATCATTTCCATTTGTTGTTTTTGTTTTGCCGCCAGATCTTTTGAACCTTTATACTTGGCCTGAATTTCTGCTTGTTTAATTTGCATTAATTGCATTTTGTCTTGATTTCGTTGTGCTTTTCAACTAAACATTAAAGTAATTAAACGCACAATTAATGAAGTTAAGAACAGTGCACCAATAATTCCTGCACCATTGTCTAATCCACCAAAACCATAAATTAAATTAACTAAAATTCAAGCAACAGGGAATACAAAACAACCATAAAACGGTGAAGATGTTTTAACAAAAGCATCAGATCATGTTCTAATTGCTAAATATGGATATTCATATAATTGTCCATTTTCAAAATGAAAAAAGTGTTCTTTCCCAACATTAGCGTATCCTAAAATAATTTCAAAGAAAACTCCTGGTTTATATACTTTTTGACCAGAAACATCTAAAATTTGGGTAGTTCCATATTTTGGAACCATCATTTGCCCACAACCTCATAACATTGATATAATTAAAAAAAGATACAAGACTAATTTTGTTCATTTCCAGGCAATTGAATATCAAGGTTTTCGTGTTTTTTTCCCATCTGAGAAAATATAATCACGATAGTTCACTATTTCGCCTCCTTTTTACATTTTGATTTTCTTTAATAAAATTTCTTTATTAATTAAATAACTATTGCTAAAATATGATTTTCGAACAATGATGATTTGATCGTAACCTTCTGTTGCTGAAAAATCAAAATTTAACATACTTCGAATTTGTCTTTTTACTTTATTTCTAACAACGGCATTTCCTAATTTTTTACCGACAGATATTCCAAAACGATGATAATTAAGATCATTTCTTTTAAAATAAATAAAATAAGGGTTAGTTTTAATAAAAAAACGGTTATTTATTATTTTTTGAAATTCATAATTTTTTTTAACAATAAATTTTTTTTTCACATTTCAACACAAATAGAAAAATAAAGTATTTTATCAACTTTTTTAAGCTGATAATACTTTTCTTCCTTTCGCTCTTCTTTTACTTAAAACTTTACGGCCTGAAGCTGATTCCATTCTTGCTCGAAAGCCATGTGTTCTTTTATGTTTAATTTTACTTGGTTGTCACGTTCTTTTCATTACTAGCACCTCCTTATGATATAAATTATTAAGACATCATATGAATAATATATTAATTAATAAAAAATATCAATTAAAAAAATATTTTTTTAAAAATAAAAAAAATAGAGATGCTATGTTTCTTATCCCTATTTATCTTTCTACTTAAAATAATATTATTTTGTGTAATTTGGTGGTTCTTTGGTAATTGCAATATCATGGGGATGTGATTCTTTTAAACCATTATTTGAAATTTCCACAAACTGAGCTGTTTTTTGTAACATTAAAATATTTTTTGCACCACAATAACCAAAACCGCTTCGTACACCACCAATAAATTGAAATAAAATATCACTTAATTTACCTTTTAATAAAACTCGTCCTTCAACTCCTTCTGGAACTAATTTACGATTCTTATCTTGAAAATAACGATCAGCACTACCTTTTTTCATAGCAGCTAATGAACCCATTCCCATATATGTTTTATATTTTTTACCTTCAACAATCATTTCTTCACCGGGTGCTTCAAATGTTGAAGCAAAAACTGAACCCATCATTACAGCGTTAGCACCAGCTGCAAGTGCTTTAACAACATCACCAGAATATTTAATTCCACCATCAGCAATGACTGGAATTTCTTTTCCTTTGCAAGCCTCATAGACATCATTAATAGCTGTCATTTGAGGAACTCCAACTCCAGCAACAACTCTTGTTGTACAAATACTTCCTGGCCCGACACCAACTTTAATTGCATTAGCACCAGCTGCAATTAAATCTACCGCTCCTTGAGCAGTAACAACATTCCCAACTATTAAATCAATGGTTGGAAAAGCTTTTCTAATTTTTTGAACCATATTAATAATACCTTGACTATGACCGTGTGCTGAATCAACAACAATTACATCAACTCCAACTGCAACAAGTTTTTCAACACGTAATAATGTACTTTCATCAATTCCAACTGCTACACCAACTCGTAATCGCCCTTGTTCATCTTTACAAGCATTAGGATATTCATCACGATTATTAATATCTTTAATGGTAATTAACCCAGTTAAAATATTTTTTTCATTAACAATTGGCAGTTTTTCAATACGATTATTTAGCAAAATATTTTTTGCTTGCTCTAAATCAATCTTTTCATGAGTTGTAATCAAGTTTTTTACAGTCATAAATTTATCAACCGAAGCAGTTAAATCATGACATGCTCTAATATCACGATTTGTAATTATTCCTAATAATTTGTTTTCTTCATCAACAATTGGCAGACCCGAAATACGATACTGAGCCATAATATTTTCAGCATCCTGAACAGTCATTGTTGGTTTTAATGTTATTGGATTAATAATAAAACCGGATTCATTACGTTTAACTTTTTCAACTTCTGCCACTTGTTTATCAATTGATAAATTTTTATGAATAATTCCAATACCACCTTCGCGAGCAATTGCAATTGCCAATTTTGATTCAGTAACAGTATCCATTGCTGAAGATATAAAAGGAATATTTAACTCAATATTTTTTGTTAATTTAGTTCTTAAATCAATCTGATATGGCAAAATATCTGATTTTTGTGGAACTAATACTAGATCATCAAAGGTATAAGATTTTTTAATTTGCATGTTTCTTCCTCCAAAATATTTAATACAAAAAATTTAATAAAAGAAACATGACCATTAAAACCAATTAATAAAAGGTCTTAACAAATTAAAAATAAATTAAGACCTATAGTATTTAATTTAAGGTTAATTGTATAGACACTAGACCATATTTCTAGTATATATAGGATTATTGTAAGTATTAAATTATATTAATTATAACAAAAAAATAAAATAAACCAATAAAATTACCATTTAAATTAGATTCTATTATTGTTTGTACTTACTCATATAACTTCACTTTTCTAAAATTTTTAAAGTTTAACTTATTACTTATAAATTTCAAACATTTATTAAAAACATTCGATATTTTACAAAAATTTGCTTATTATGAAATTTTATTACTTTCCACAATAAAAAATGATTTACACCATAAAATGTTAATAATGTGGAAAACAATAAAAATATTCAATAAAAACAATGCTTTTAAAGAAAATATAAAAAATATTTAATGTGGAAAACAATTAATTTTTATTAATTTTACTCATTTTTTAGTACTTTTCCACATCTTTTATTTATAATTAATAACGATAAAAACTATTGGAGATGAAATTAATGAACACAAAAGAATTATGGATTGAAGTTAAAGAAATATTATCTCGTGATGAATCAGTTTCCCCAGAAATTTATAACTACTATATTAGTGACACAAACTTATATACTGTATCTGATAATAACTGCTTAATTACAACAAAATCAGAAATTGCAATTGGTGTTTTTGAAGCAGGATTAAATGAAAAAATTAAAAATATCTTAAAAAAGATAACTGGAATACAATATAATATTTCATTTGAATTAGAAAAAAATATCAATAAGCAAGCATCTGTAATTAGTAAAATTGACACATTAACAGAAAACAATAACCTTGCTTACTATGAAAATTATACTTTTGAAAATTTTGTTCGTGGTGATTCTAATCACGAAGCAATGCAAGCAGCTTTAGCAGTTGCTTTAGATCTTGGAAAAAAATGAAATCCATTATTCATATATGGAGACTCTGGACTAGGAAAAACACATCTATTACATGCAATTGAAAATAAGGTAAATGAAATTTATAAAACAAATAACCGAGTAAAATATTTAAAAGCTGATGAGTTTGGAAAAATTGCTATGGATATTTTAAACCAAGGCCATGAAATTATTGAAGCTTTTAAAACATCTTATGACATTTACGATTGTTTATTAATTGATGATATACAATTATTAGCAAAACGAAATAAAACAAATGAATTATTTTTTCATATTTTTAACTCATATATTGAAAAAAATAAACAAATTGTAATCACTTCTGATAAATATCCTGATGATCTAGGCGGTTTTGAAGCTAGAATTATTTCTCGTTTTTCATATGGTTTAAGTATTGGCTTAGATTCACCAGATTTTGAAACAGCACTTAAAATATTAGAACAAAAACTAAAACATCAAAATAACTTAGGATTATTTTCAGAAGAATCACTAGAATTTATTGCTTTAAATTTTAACAGTGATGTTAGAAAGTTAGAAGGAGCAATTAAACGATTATTATTTTTAGCTGTTATGAACAAAAAACCAAATGAAATTATTACATTAGCTGATGTTGAAAAGGCATTTAAAAATGCCCCCCTGCAAAATAATGAAAAAATTACCCCTAAAAAAATTAAACAAATTGTTGCTGACAATTACAATATTACTATCAAAGCAATGATGAGTAAATCACGAGTTAGTAATGTTATGCAAGCACGACAATTAGCAATGTATTTTTGTAGAACATTACTAGATGAACCATTTACAAGAATTGGAACAGAGTTCGGTGGCAAAGACCACACAACTGTGATGAATAGTGTTAAAAAAGTTGAAGCACACATTAGTACAAACAAAGAATTTAAACATTTAGTAAATGCAATTCGTAGAAAAATTGAAGGAAGATAGCACATTATTTTCCACGATTGTTTTTTAATAAAAAATAATATTATTCAAAACTTTATCAAGTTTTCCACATTTTCTACAATATAATACTAATAAATAAAAAACAATATTTTAACAATGGTATATAATTATTTATATATTACAAAATATACTAAAGTAAGGAGTAACAAAATGATTGTAAACATTAAAAGAGATAAAATATTAGATGAATTATTGAAAGTAAGTCGGATAATTTCTCAAAAGACTTTAATTCCTTCATTATTGGGAATTTTAATTGAAGTTAAAAAAGACAAAATTACTTTTACTACTTCTGATGGTGATACATCAATTAAATCAGAAATTATGGGTAATGATTTAAATATTACTCGAATTGGAAGTGTCTTAATTAAAAATAAATTTATTGTTGAAGTTATTCGTAAAATTGAAGATGAATTTATTACATTAGAAGTAGTTGAGGGCAATTTAATTAAAATTAAAGCAAATAATTTTGATTCAGTTTTAAATACATTAAACTCAGCAGATTATCCACATTTATCATTTGAGACAGAGGGTAAAGAAATAATTTTTACAAGTACAGTATTAAAAGAAATTATTTCACAAACAAGTTTTGCAATTGGAGAAAAAGAAAAGAGAATAGTTTTTAATGGTTTAAATATTAAAACAGATCAAAATAATAAAAAATTAATAATTACTGCAACTGATTCATTTCGATTATCATGTAAAAAGATTGACTATAGTAATAATTATAATTTTGATGTTATTATTCCTGGAAAATTTATTAATGAAATTGGGCGTTTAATTTCAGAAAATGATCAAGAAATTAAAATGAAAATTACTGATAAGTCAGTTAGCGTTATTATTAATAATACAATTGTTCAAACAAAAATTATTGAAGGAAAATATCCTGATACAAGTAAAGTTATTGCAACTTCCTTTAATACTTCATTAACAATCAATAATCGTGAACTAATTAAAATTATTGAGCGAGCTAGTGTTTTATCAAATGAGACGATGACAACAATTGTTACATTAAAAATAAAAGAACAAAAAGTTTTAGTTACTTCATTTACACAAGAAATTGGTAACACAGAAGAAGAAATTAGAGACTTTAAAGTTGAAGGAGCAGACCAAATAATTGCTTTTAATTCAAAATATATTTTGGATGCTTTAAAAGCCTTTAAAACAAAAGAAATTACAATTAAAATGATTGATGAAACAAAACCATTAATTATTAATGCTAATGATGATCCAACATTACAACAATTAGTTTTACCAATTCGGTCATATTAAAAACTCATTACTGAGTTTTTTTATTTTATAACTTTTTTATAGGGTTAAATTAGACACTAAAAATATAAAAATATTTTTTAGGAGAATATTTAAAATATATTTGATAATTTAGCCCTAAAATTAGGTAATAATGGTAAAATAAAAGAAAGCGGAAATGGAGAGAATTATTTATGGGTGATAATTATAATTCAGAATCAATTCAAATTTTAGAAGGTTTAGAAGCAGTTCGAAAACGACCAGGGATGTATATTGGTGCGACAAATGCAAGAGGTTTACATCATTTAGTTTGAGAAATTGTTGATAACTCAATTGATGAAGTTTTAGCTAATTTTGCTAATAAAATTAAAATTATTCTTAATAAGGATGAATCAATTACAGTTATTGATAATGGACGTGGAATTCCAATTGAAATTCACCCAAAAACAAAAGTTTCAACATTAGAAACTGTTTTTACTATTTTACATGCAGGAGGAAAATTTGATTCAAATACATATAAAATTTCTGGAGGTTTACATGGTGTAGGAGCTAGTGTTGTTAATGCTTTAAGTAAATATTTAAAAGTTGAAGTTAGAAAAAATAATAAAAAATATGTAATGGAATTTCATAATGGTGGTCAAATTTTGACACCAATTAAAGAAGTTGGTTCAACTTCAGAAACTGGAACAACAGTAACTTTTTTACCAGATGAAAATATTTTTAAAGAAACAACAATTTTTAGTTTTTCAACAATTCAAAATCGAATTAAACAATTAGCTTTTTTAAATAAAGGCTTAGAAATATCATTAGTTGATTTACGAGAAGAAGATGAAGAAAAAACTGTTCTTTATCAATTTAATAATGGAATTAAAGATTATGTTTTAGAACTAAATAAAACAATTGGGACACCATTAAACGATGTTTTTTATGTGGAAGGAATAGAAGATAATATTGTTGTTGAATTTGGTTTACAATATAATGATAATTATTCAGAAAATATTTTTTCTTTTTGTAATAACATTAATACCCATGAAGGTGGAACTCACGAAGAAGGTGTTAGATTAGCCATTGTTCGTGAAATAAATAATTATTTTAAAAATATTAATAAAAATAATAAAGGTAATGAAGATAAATTTACTTGAGATGATATTAAAGAAGGAATGACAATAATAATTTCTATTCGTCATCCTGATCCACAATATGAAGGTCAAACTAAAACAAAATTAGGAAATAGTGAAGTTAAAAAAAATGTTTCCAATATTGTTGGAAAAGGATTAAGTAGTTATTTGTTAGAAAATCCAGAAGATGCAAAAAAAATTATTGAAAAAATAAGTTTATCGTTAAAAGCAAGAATTGCTGCACAACGTGCAAAAGAAACAACACGTCGTAAGATAGTTATGGATAGTTTTTCATTACCAGGTAAATTAGCAGATTGTGAAACAAAAGATGCTAAGATAGCTGAACTTTATATTGTCGAAGGAGATTCTGCTGGTGGAAGTGCTAAATCGGGCCGAAATCGAAAATTTCAAGCAATTTTACCGTTACGAGGAAAAATTTTAAATGTGGAAAAAGCAAAACAAATAAAAATATTTGAAAATAATGAAATTAATTCAATTATTACTGCATTAGGAGCAGGTATTAAAGATAATTTTAATGATAAAAAATTACGTTATCAAAAGGTAATCATTATGACTGATGCTGATGTTGATGGCGCACATATACGAATTTTACTATTAACATTTTTTTATCGTTATATGAAAGATTTAATTGAAAATGGCAATATTTATATTGCTCAACCACCATTATATAAAATACAAAATAGTAATCAGATTCGATATGTTTATAGTGATAATGAATTAGAACTTTATAAAGAAGAATTATTAAAACAAAATAAAAATTATACAATTCAACGTTATAAAGGTTTAGGAGAAATGAATCCAGAACAATTATGAGAAACAACAATGGATCCAGAACGGCGTTTATTACTGAAAGTTTCTGTTAATAATGCATTTGAAGCAAATTTAATTTGTAATGAATTAATGGGTGAAAATGTTGAACCACGGAAAAAATTTATTCGTGAAAATGCAAAATATGTTAAAAATTTAGATGTCTAGAAGGGAGGTATAATGATGAAATCAGAAAATGATGGATATGATTATGATGGTAAAATTCGTGATATTGATATTGCTGATGAAATGAAAAATGGTTTTTTAGATTATGCAATGTCAGTTATTGTTTCACGTGCAATTCCTGATGTTCGTGATGGATTAAAACCAGTTCATCGACGCATTATTTATGCAATGTGAGATTTAAAAATGACTTACGAAAAACAACACAAGAAATCAGCACGAATTGTTGGTGAAGTAATTGGGAAATATCATCCCCATGGTGATACTGCTGTTTATGAAGCAATGGTTCGGATGGCACAAGATTTTTCTTATCGTTATCCTTTAATTGATGGTCATGGAAATTTTGGTTCAATGGATGGTGACGCTCCAGCGGCAATGCGATACACGGAAGCAAAAATGAGTAAAATTGCTGGTGAACTAATCAAAGATATTGAAAAAGAAACAACAATTTTTATTGATAATTATGATGGTAGTGAAGAAGAACCGACTTTTTTACCAGGATATTTTCCAAATTTATTAGTTAATGGTGCTAGTGGAATTGCTGTTGGAATGGCAACTAATATTCCACCCCATAATTTGAATGAAGTAATTGATGGAGTTATTGCGGTAACAAAAAATCCTAAAATAACGACCGTTGAATTAATGAAAATTATTAAAGGACCTGATTTTCCAACTGGGGCATTAATTACGGCTGGAAACGGTTTAATTAAAGCTTATGAAACAGGTAATGGGGCAATTACAATTCGTTCAAAGATTGATATTGAAGAAAATAATAATAAAAGACGAATTATTGTGTCAGAGATTCCATATCAAATTAATAAAGCAAAATTGTTGGAACGAATTGCAGAATTAGTTCGCGATAAAATTATTAATGGAATTAGTGACCTTCGTGATGAATCAAACATGGAGGGGGTTCGTGTTGTTTTAGAATTAAAACGTGATGCTCAAGAAAATGTTATTTTAAATAAATTATATAAATTAACGCCACTCCAAACTAATTTTTCGTTAAATATTTTAGCATTGTACAAAAACCAACCAAGAGTAATGGGATTAAAACAAATTTTAAAATATTTTATTGAACATCAAATTGATATTATTATTAAACGTAGTCAATTTGAATTAAAGAAAAATCGTAATCGTTTAATCATTTTAGAAGGATTAAAAATTGCTCTTGATAATATTGATGAAGTAATTGCAATTATTAAACAATCACAAACAACACAAATTGCATCAGATGCCTTGATTAATAAATTTAATTTAGTAGGTGAACAAGCACGGGCAATTTTAGAAATGCGCTTACAAAGATTAACCGGATTAGAAATTGAAAAAATTAACAATGAAATTAAGGATATTAAAGTGGCAATAACCGAATTAGAAGAAATTATTAATAATAGTGAAAAACAAATTGACATTATGATTACGGAATTAACAGAAATTAAGAAAAAATATGGTGATGAGCGTCGAAGTCAAATTATTAAAGAAGAGCTAACAGAAATTGATCCAGAAGAATTAATTCGCCGGGAAGACATTTTAATTATGTTAACACAAGATGGTTATGTTAAACGAGTATCTGATGATACTTTTAAATTACAAAATCGTGGTGGGAAAGGGATTATTGGTTTAACAAATATTGAAGATAGTTTAAAAAAAATTATTAGTGCTAATAGTATTGACTCATTATTAATTTTTTCAAATTTTGGGAAAGTGTATAAATTACGAGCTTATAATATTGAAACATATTCACGGCATGCACGGGGATTACCAATTATTAATTTAATTGCAATTGATAAAACAGAAAGTATTCAAACAATTATTGCTGTAGATGAATCAATTTCAACAGAGGATAATTTATTTTTCGTAACAAAAAAAGGTCTTATTAAAAAAACAAAAATAAGTGAATTTAAGCAAATTCGCCAAACAGGAAAAGTAGCAATTGAATTAAAAAATAATGATGAATTAGTAAGTGTGATTATTACAAAAGGATATGATGATGTTATTATTGGAAATAATATTGGAAAAGTAATTCGATTTAATGAAAAGGAAATTAGACCAATGACGCGACAATCAGTTGGGGTTAAAGGAATTGCTAATGATGCTACTGGAGAAACAATTGGGGTGAGTTCAGGGCGGTCTGCGAAATATGTTTTATCAGTAACTGAAAATGGTTATGCAAAAAAAACACTAATTAAAGATTATCGTTTAACAGGACGAAATACTAAGGGTGTTAAGTCAATTAACTTAACAGATAAAACAGGATATTTAAAATTTGTCCAAACTGTAGATGGTGATGAAGACATTTTAGTAGGAACAAAAAAAGGAAATATTATTCGTGTTTCTCTAGAGCAAATTCCATTATTTGGACGAACAACATCAGGTGTTAAAATTATGCGATTAGAACAAGATGATAAATTAGAAGTTATTGAAATTTTAAAAAAGAAAATTAACATTGAAGGAGAAAGATAAAAATGTTAGATCAAAAAGGAATTGTTGAAAATTTTGACGAAGTAATAAAAAAATTAAACCGCCGTCATGATGATTTTTCATATTTACAAGATATTAAAAAATTATCAGTTCAACGTCGCGAATTAATTGGTAAATCAGAAAAATTAAAAGAAAAACGAAATCTTGAATCAAAAAAAGTTGGAACCTTAATAGCAGAAAAAAAAGACCAAGAAGTACAAAAAAATAAAAAATTAATTAATACAATTAAACAAGAAATAGAAATAATTGATGGACAACTAGATGAAGTTGAAAAAAAAATTAAAGCAATTTTAGAAGTTACGCCTAATATTCCAGATGATTCAGTTCCTAGTGGGGAAGATGAAAATGATAATGTTGAGATTCGTAAATGAGGTAAAATCTCAAATCATCAGAAAGTAAAAGAACATTGAGAAGTAGCAACAAAATTAGACTTAATTGATTTTGATCGGGGAACTAAAATATCAGGTTCACGTTTTGTAGTATATAAGGGAATGGGAGCCAAATTGGAACGTGCTTTAATGAACTTTATGTTAGATGAACATGCAAAACGAGGATATATTGAGATTGAACCACCAATTTTAGTACAACCACAAATTATGTATGGTACGGGAAACTTGCCAAAATTTAAAGAGGATTTATATTATATTGAAAAAGATAATTTATATTTAATTCCAACTGCAGAAGTACCAGTAACTAACTTATACCGTAAAGAAATTTTGGAAAAAGATCAGTTGCCAATTTATCATACTGCTTATACACCATGTTTTCGTCAAGAATCTGGTTCTGCTGGGCGTGATACAAAAGGAATTATTCGTTTGCACCAATTTAAGAAGGTTGAAATGGTTAAATTTACTACAGAAGAAGCTTCATTTGAGGAATTAGAAAAAATGGTATTAGATGCAGAAAATATTCTCCAATTATTGGAAATTCCATACCGTGTAATCTTATTATGCTCAGGTGATATGGGATTTTCTTCAACAAAAACATATGATGTCGAAGTATGAATGCCTGGTCAAAATAAATATCGTGAAATTTCATCTTGTTCAAATTGTCTTGATTTTCAAGCACGCCGGATGAAATTACGTTATCGTGATAATAATGAAATTAAATATGTTCATACTTTAAATGGTTCAGGTTTAGCAATTGATCGTTTAATTGCTGCCATTTTAGAAAATTATCAAAATAAAGATGGAAATATTACAATTCCAAAAAAATTACAACCTTATTTTCAAAACCAAACTGTTATTGTCTAAAATGTTTCACGTGAAACATTGCGGATTTTAATAAAAAGGATATGCAAAATAAAATTCTATGCTATAATTATTTATGTCATTACAATAGTTACATTTGAAATTGGTCAGGATCGGAAGGTAGCAGCCATAAGACTAAGGACTATGTGTAATGACATTTTTTATGATAAAGGTGAATTTATGAAAGATACTACATTAATTTTCAATAAATTATATAAGTTATCACAACGAGCATATAAGAAAAAACATGTTCCAATTTCTGCATTAGTTGTTGACCAAAGTGGTAAAATTATTGCCATTGCATATAATAAAACAAGAAAAAATTCAGTAACAACGCACGCTGAGATTTATGCTTTAAATCAAGCATGTCGAAAAAAAAGAACAAATAAAATTAGTGATTGTTCAATATGAGTTACTGTTGAACCATGTATGATGTGCCTAGGAGCAATAATTAATTCAGGAATTAAAGTTATTAATTATTATTTATCAAATGAAAAATATGGTTTTTTAAAGTCTAATCATACTTTTGATGTCTCAAAATTAAAAGTTCAACATATTAGAAAATATGAAGAAAATATGATTTTAAAAGATTTAATGAAGAAATTTTTTGAACAATTAAGATAGAATATTTGTAATTAAAAGAGTAAAATAAGATTATTATAATAACAATATTGGACGGAGGCATAAAAATGGATTATATTTCTTTATATCGTAAATATCGACCAAATAATTTTGATAAAATTGTTGGGCAAATTGAAATTAGAAAAGCTTTGAAAAATGCAATTATAAATAATACATTTTCACATGCTTATTTATTTTCAGGACCACGAGGGACAGGGAAAACTTCGATTGCAAAAATATTTGCAAAAGCAATTAATTGTATTAATTTAGATAATGGAAATCCGTGTAATGAATGTGCCAGTTGTAAGGAAATAAACCGTGCCGGAGCAGTTGATGTGTTTGAAATTGATGCTGCTTCAAACAATGGTGTTGATGAAATTAGAGAAATTAGAAATAATGTCCAATTACTTCCTACAATGACAAAATATAAAGTTTATATTATTGATGAAATTCATATGTTAACTAATTCGGCTTTTAATGCATTATTAAAAACATTAGAAGAACCACCACAACATGTTGTTTTTATTTTAGCAACAACTGAAAGTCATAAGATTCCCGCAACAATTATTTCACGTTGTCAACAATATAATTTTCGTAAAATATCAAAAGTTGAATTAGAAAATAATATTATTAATATTTTACAAAAAGAAGAAATTAAATATGATTTGACTGCAATTAAAGAAATTGCCCTTTTAGCTGATGGTAGTGCTCGCGATTCGCTAAGTATTCTAGAACAAGTAATTATGTTTTCTGATCGTAATGTTACCTTGGAAAATGTGAATATTATTTTTGCAACAGTTTCAAAAACCATTAAATTAAAATTGTTAAAAGATATTTTAGAATATAAAACAACTGAAGTTTTAATCGCTAGTAAAAAAATTTACCAAGCGGGTTCTGATTTTGAAGTTTTAACATTAAATTTGTTAGATATTTTAAAAGAAATTTTTGAGTTTAAACAAACTAATAATTTAATTTTTTTAAGTTTATTATCAGAAGAGCAAGCAAAAGGATTTGCTGAACAATTAAGTTCAAAAGAATTAATTATGTTACTTGATTTATTTATTGAAGCAGCAAGTAAAATGCGAAATAGTAAAACACAAGAAATGTATTTTGAATTAATTTTATTAAAAGCTTTAGCAATCTTTGAAAATAATATTAAAAATTTAGAAGCTTTAAAATTAAGTGATTTAATGATTTTAACGTATGAAGAGGGAAAAGAAATTAATCATCATAAAACAGAACAAATTTCTATAAATAAAAAAATAATAGAAAATAATTATGAAAAAAGTCAAGTTCAAATTTTAAAAGATGATCTTATTGTAGAGAAAAAATTAAAAACCAATGATGAAGTAATTCATTTAAAAGAGCCAAAATTACCTAATAACCAACTATTATTTCATAATTTTTCATTATTTGATGATGAAGAACCTAATATTACTTCTTTTAATAACATAGAATTACAACAAGATAAAATCATAGTAGATGAAAATGATATTCAAACTAATTTTAAACAAACAAAGGAAAAAGAAAGTTTTGAAACAATTGGATCAGAACAAGTTTCTTATGGAAAAGAATTAGAAGGAATAAATGACTTGCAAAAATATCGTGATGATATGAAAAATAAAATTAATATTTATGAATTTTCTAATATTAATTATTCTAATAATCAAATTTTTAATATTTTAATTAAAGCTAGTAAAGAAGAACGAGAAAAATTTGAAAGTAAATTTATGGAATTAATTAACGAAAAAAGTAAAGTAGTTCAATTAGATAAACTAATTAGTTTCTATGATGTTAAATATGCGGCTGCATCAGAACAAGGGCTGATTATTGTAACTAATACAAAACCAGAAGCAAATTGAATTAGTTTTGAAATGTGTGATTGAGAATTTCGTAATAAGATTTTCCAAGCATTTGATTTTGATTTTATTATTATTGCCTTAAGTGAAAATGAGTGAAATAATGTTCGCAATGATTATGTTAAAATTAGACAAGCAAATAAATTACCGCAACCAACATTAATTGATGTTGAAGAGTTTTACCAAAATTTATTAGTTAAACAAATTGATAACTATGAGGAACATAAAGATGTTCTTGAAACTGGTAAACAAATTTTTGATAACATTAAGATAGTTGAATAATTGATTGGAGATTTAAAATGAATTATTAAGAATTAATTATGGAATTAAAAACTATTTTAGGTGTTGGTAAAAAACTGCTGAAAGAATTTTTAATAAATTAATTATTAAACCATCATTATTACAAACATTAGAACATGTTTTTAATGAAATAAAAAATAATTATCATCAATGTCCAATTTGTTCAACATTAATGCAAAACAATGTTTGTTTGTTTGTTTTGCCATAATGATTTACGTGATCAAACAAAACTTTGTGTTGTTAGCAATTTCTTTGATATTATAAAAATTGAAGCAACAAAAGTTTTTAATGGAGTTTATCATGTTTTAAATGGTGAAATTAATGTAAAAAATGGTATTACACCAGATAAATTGACTTTTCCTGCGTTAGAATCCCGAATGAATGATAAAATTATAAAAGAAGTTATTATTGCTGTTGGTGCTACTTTTGAAGGAGAAGTAACAGCTCAATACTTAAAAACATTTTTGCAATCTTTTGATATAAAAATATCACGTTTAGCACAAGGCATACCAATTTATTGGTGGTTCTTTAGATTATTATTGATGAGGTAACGTTAAAACAAGCTTTAGAGGAGCGTAAAGATGTTTAGGAACAGAGGGAGTGTAATGATGCTATTTATAACATTAGAAGGAATTGATGGTTCCGGGAAAACAACGATTTCAAAATTATTAAAAGAAAAATTACGGTCAGAGGGATACCAGGTTGTTTTAACAAGAGAACCAGGGGGCAATGAAATTGCTGAACAAATTAGAAATGTTATTTTAAGTAAACATAATTTGGGAATGGACCCATGAACAGAAGCTTTATTATATATTGCTGCTCGTAGGCAACATGTCGTTGAAGATATTTTGCCTGCATTAAAACGAGGAGAAATTGTAATTTGTGATCGTTTTATGGATTCCACTTCAGCATATCAGGGATATGCTCGTGGGTTAGGAATTTGAACATTAGATGAAGTACAATCAATTGTTTTAGGTACAACAAAACCAGATTTAACTCTTTTTTTTGATATTGAAACAACAATGGCGAGTGAAAGAATGAAAGTTCGAAATGAGGTTGAAATGAACCGTCTTGATTTAGAAAAAAATTCGTTTCACAAAAAAGTATACGAAGGATATCAAGTTTTAATTAGTGAGAATGCAGAGCGCATTAAAGTTATTGATGCTAGCAAGTCAGTTAATGAAGTATTAGAGCAAGTATATTATTATGTTGATGAAATTATTCAAAAAATAAAGGACAAAGAAAATGGATAATTTATTTACAAAACATGATGTTGAGAAAATGATATTATTTAAAAATTTAATTTTAAAAAATAATTTATCAAATCAACTTTTGATTTCTTGCAATAATAAAGTTAAGTTAGAAACATTTGCAACAGAAATTATTAAATTTTTATTATGTTTAAAAAAACAAGAAGCAGATTGTGAATGCGATATTTGTCAACGCGTTAATAATAAAACTTATTATGATTTAAAAATTAAAGGTGATTTTGAAACAACAATCAAAAAAGAAGCAATTCAAGAAATTATTCAAACCTTTAATTATTCTGCGTTAGAACAAACAGGAATAAAAGTATATGTTATTAATGGTATTGATTTATTAACGTTAGAAGCTGCTAATTCATTATTAAAATTTTTAGAAGAACCTAGTCAAAATACATATGCTTTTTTATTAACAACTAATAAAACAAATGTCATTGATACTATTAAATCACGTTGTTTAAATATTATTTTAGAAAATACAACTGATTTATTAGAAATTGATGATTTTAAAAATGAATTTATTTGTACTTTTTTTAGCAATTTTATAAGTAACCCAACAAATAACTTTATTCATATTCGCCAGTTAAACAATTATGATAGTGTTGAATGCCGCCAATTTTTTTTAGCAATTGCTAATGTTTTAAAAAACAAAGAATGAGAAAAATATCAAATTACAGATCAAAATTTAATTCAAAAATTAAATCATAAAAATAGTAGGTTAATTGAAATTTGTTATACTATTGCAAATTTATTACTAGAAAATTTAAATAAAGAATTAATTTTAGAAAAGGGATTAATTGATTGGTATAACGAGGTGTAAAGTGAAAGTTTTAAATGATTTATTAGATTATGAAGGAATTAAAATTAACCAACAAACTGATATGTTTAATTTTTCATTGGATACAGTGTTATTGGCTCGTTTTCCAACATTAAATACAAGAATAAAAAATATTTTAGATATTGGTACTAATAACGCAGCAATTCCGTTAATTTTATCAACTTTAACTTTAGCAATAATTACTGGAATTGAATTGCAAAAAGAAGCCGTGCAATTAGCAGAAGAAAATATTTTATTAAATCATAAAACTGAGCAAATTAAAATTATCCATGATGATATTAATGAGTATGTTAAAACTAATGCTAATTTTAAATATGATTTAATTATATGTAATCCGCCTTTTTTTAAAGTTGATGGAGCAAAATTAAATGAAAAAAATAAATTATTAATTCCAGCACGTCATGAAACAAATGTTACATTAGAAGAGATTATTTTTGCTGCTAAGAAATTAGTTGCAAATCGTGGTTATTTTGCTATTATTCATCGTACAACAAGATTATTAGAAATTACTTCATTGTTAATTAAATATGGTTTTAATATTAAGCGACTACAATTTATTCATCCTTTTTTAGAAAGTGAAGCAAATAATGTTTTAATTGAAGCTCGATTTCAAAGTGGTGAAGGTCTTATTATTGAAAAACCAATTATTGTTCATAATAAGAATTATCATTATACAGAAGAGGTTTTAAAATTATTTCGAAAATAGGTGATTAAAATGGAAACTAAACTTTTAAAACAGAATGAAAAATATGTTATTGGTGTGTCTGGTGGTCCGGATAGTATGTTTTTACTTGATAATATTTATAATTCAGAATTAGATATTAATAATTTTATTGTGTGCTTGGTAAATTATCAGAAGCGAAAAGATAGTGACTATGATGAAGAAATTGTTGTTGAATATTGTCAAAAACGAAATATTAAAATATGTGTAAAAAAAGTAACCGCAAGTGACTATGAACAATATCAGGTTAATTCCCATAATTTTCAAGCAGTTGCTCGTGAGTTACGATATGATTTTTTTTTACAAATTAGTGAAAAATATCATTGCCAGGGAGTTTTAATTGCCCATAATTTAACTGATCATATTGAAACATATATTTTGCAAAAGCAACGAAATGGAATTGTTGAATATTATGGTCTAAATAAAACTAGTTATTATTATTCTCAATTGTTGGATAAAAAACTAAAAATATTGCGAATTATGTTAAAAATATCAAGAGAAGAAATTATTGAATATTTATTTCATCAGCAAATTAATTATGCGATTGATTCAACTAATATTTTAGCAATTTATAATCGAAATATTATTCGTAATGAAATTCAGCATATTAATTTACAAGATATGTTATTAGAAATTGAACAAAGAAATAAAGAAAATGAACAATTAAAATTAATTGCAAAAAATTATTTGATTGAAAATTTTGGACAAATTAATGTTACTATTTTTAATGCTCTTAATAATATTCAGTTGCAAAAAATTATTATTTTTAATTATTTTAAAACTAATAAAGTTGTTCATTTAATTAGTAATAAAAAAAGAAAGTTTTTAGATGAAATAATTAAGGAATTAAGAAGTTTAAAACCAAATATTATTCTTAAAATTAATTCAAGATATTCTTTAATTAAATCATATGATAATGTTGACATTGTTAATAACGAGCTTTTAGAATTAACAACAATTCAAATTACACCAACAACTGTGTTACCAATAAGATGAAAAGAAAATATTATTAATTGGGGAACTAAAAATAAGTACGATTTTAAAATAACAGCAGCACAATGACCAATCATAATTACTAATGATTTATCTTTGTTAAGAAATGTAATGGTTAATAAGGTACGTTTAAATCGTTGATTTATTAAAAATAAAGTACCACTTTTAGCACGAAAAAGTTATTTTGTGTTAGATAAAAATAATAATCTTATTTATGGAAACAATTTAGTTGATTTAAAAATTAATAAATTTATTAATAATACTTTAGCGGAAAAATACAATTTTTTTTTTTTTTTTATGATAAAATAGTCTAGAATTGGTTCATTGTTTTAAATGACCGAAAAAGATTAATTTTAAAAGTCTTAATAGAGGAGAAATAGTTATGAATAAAAAAAGAATGTGATTTGCAATTATAAGTTCGTTAATTTTTATTGGTTTGATTATTTTAACAATTGTATTATGAACAAAATCAGATATTACAAAAATTAGCGAAGGAGATATGCAAAAAATTGGTAATACTCAAAAGTATAAAGAAAAAAATATTGATGAAATTACTATTAAGGCTAATGTTGGTAAAAATACTGTAGTTATGGAAGGAATCATTAGATATTCTGAAGATGGTGATATCAAAACTGTTCGTTATAGTTCGGAATGAAACCGTGAAGGGTTTAGATTTTATACTTATAAGGATGGAATATTAGTAACTAATACATGAGATGAAAATTTCAAAAATAAATTAAAAGGTGGCCTTGTTTCACTTGACCGTGAATTTGTTCCAATGTGACAAGCAATGTTAATACAATTAGTACCATGATTATTAATAATGGGAATTGCTGTCTTTATGATTGTTCGATTATCAAAAATGTCTGGTGGAATGTCGGGAGCTAATCCCTTTTCAATGGGGAAAAATAAAGCACGTCAAATTCAATCAACCGTTAAATTTTCTGATGTTGCAGGAATCAATGAGGAAAAAACAGAGTTAGTTGAGTTAGTTGATTATTTAAAAAATCCACAGAAATATTCAAGTATGGGTGCTCGTGCTCCAAAAGGAGTCCTAATGGAAGGACCACCAGGGACAGGAAAAACTTTATTAGCAAAAGCTGTTGCTGGAGAAGCTGGTGTACCATTCTTCTCAATTTCAGGTTCTGAATTTGAAGAAATGTTTGTTGGAGTTGGTGCTTCAAGAATTCGTGAAATGTTTATTGCTGCTAAAAAAGCGGCACCATGTATCATTTTTATTGATGAAATTGATGCTGTTGGTCGAAAAAGAACTGTTTCAATTGGAAGTGGTGCTAATGAACAAACATTGAACCAATTATTAGTTGAAATGGATGGTTTTGGAACTAATACGGGAGTTATTGTTATGGCAGCAACAAACCGAGTTGATGTATTAGACTCTGCTTTATTAAGACCAGGACGTTTTGACCGTCAAATTCAAATTTCATTACCAGATATTAATGAACGAGAAGCAATTTTAAAATTACATGCCCGAAATAAATCAGTTTCAACAGAAGTTGATTTTAGACGAATCGCAGAAAGAACGCCAGGATTTTCTGGGGCCCAATTAGAGAATGTTTTAAATGAAGCAGCAATTTTATGTGTTCGTAAGAATTTAAAAATTATTAATGTTAATATTATTGATGAAGCGATTGATCGTGTTGTTGGTGGACCAGCAAAAGAATCACGCAAATATTCAGTAATGGATAAAGATATTGTTTCTTATCATGAAGCTGGTCATGCTTTAATTGGTTTACGTTTAGAGGCAGCGAGCAAAGTTCAAAAAGTTACTATTATTCCGCGAGGACAAGCAGGGGGTTATACAATTATGACTCCAAAAGAAGAAACAATGTTTCATAGTAAAGAAAACTTATATGCGACAATTACTGGTTATTTAGGTGGCCGTGCATCAGAAGAAATTATTTTTGGAAAAACAAAAATAACAACAGGAGCACATGATGATTTAGAAAAAGCAACTAATATTGCTCGTCATATGGTTACTGAATATGGAATGAGTTCTTTAGGATTAGTACAATTTGAATCACCAAAAGATGAATATACTGGAACAAGAAAACGCTATTCAGAGGATATTGCAGCTAAAATTGATACTGAAGTTCGCAAAATTTTAGATGATTGTTATGTAACAGCAAAAGCATTAATTGCTGAAAATCGTAGTTTATTAGATTTAATTGCTGAAAGTTTAAAAATATTAGAAACAATTACCGCAGAACAAATTGAATATATTGATAAATATCATAAATTACCTGATGAAGTGATTCGTGAAAAAGAACGTGCAGCAAAGCATAAAGAAAAAAAAGCAAAAGGTGAAATTTTCGAAGTTAAACCAAAAGAACGAAAAAAAGATCACCCAGAAGATGAAAAAAATAATGATCCAAATAAGAAGTAGGCTAATTAAGTCTACTTTTTGTTTTACTTTTAACGATGATTATACTATAATTGCAAAGGAAAGAAATTTATAAAGGAGTTTAAAGGAATGGATAAAGTAACGAAAGCAATTAGTAATGTTCATAATGTTAAAATGACAGTTGTTGATGCAACTAAATCATTAAATGATATTATTAAATTACATGCGACTAATCCGCTTGCAACAATTGTGTTATCAAGAGTTGTTTTAGCTACTATTTTAATTGGTAGTGATATGAAAAATGCAACTGATAAAATGACAAGTATTATTAATGGAAATGGTCCAATTGGAACTATTATGGCAGAATATAGTGGTCATAAAGTACGGGGTTTTTGTGCTAATCCACAATTTGATGTTGACCAAATTAATCGTAAACATAATGTTATTTCACAAGTAGTTGGTACAAATGGTTATTTACGAGTGATGAAAGATTTAGGAATGAAAGAAAGTTTCTCAGGTCAAATTGAGTTAATTTCTGGTGAAATCAATTTAGATTTTAATTATTATTTAGCACAAAGTGAACAAATTAAATCAGTTATTGCATGTTCAATTAAAATGAATGAAGATAATACAATTGCAAAATCAGTTGGTTTTTTCGCTCAATTGTTACCAGAACATAAAGAGGAAGATATTGACTATTTAGAAGAAAAAATTGAAAATTTAGAAAATATTAGTCATAAATTAATTGCTGAAGATAACTTAATTAATATTTTTAAACTCATTGATCAAAATGCTAAAGTGTTAGAAGCTGATGAAGTTAAATTTGAATGTAGTTGCTCATATGAAAAGGCTTTAGAATCAACAAAATTATTAGGCGATGAGCAGCTTAATGAAATTTTAACAAATAATGATGAAATTGAAATTGCATGTGATTTTTGTCGCAAAAAATATCATATTAAAGCGAGTGATTTAAAAAGTTTACTTAAAGAATAAGCACAAGATATCTTAAATAAGTTGATAAAATTATAATAATTTTGTTATGATATTATTATGATAAAAAATAATTGTAAAATGTATTTTAATATTCAAAGGGGAGGCACAACACAAGATGGCTGAAATTAAAGATGTACCCAATAAAGACCAAACAAAACCACATGGGAAAGAAGCTAAAGCAAAAAAACCAAATGACAAGAAAGCAAAAGAAAAAGTTGATTATACTGCCGTTAAAGAATTTAAACAAAAGTTAAAAGAACAAAAGAAACAAACTAAGTTATATTCAAAACAAATTTTAAAAGGGGAAATTATCTCGACAACAAACAGTAAAGCAGATACAAGTAAATATGTAATTGAATTAGTTAATGTTAAAAAATCGTATATTACTGGGGAAGTTGAAACACCAGTTTTAAAAGGAATTGATTTAAAGTTAGAAAAAGGAGACTTTATTGTTATTTTAGGTCCTTCTGGATCAGGAAAAACAACGTTACTAAACATTATTTCAGGTTTAGATAAAGTTTCAAGTGGGGATGTTTTTGTTATTGGTTATAACTTATCGTTATTAAAAGATGTTGATTTAACAAAATTTAGACGAGATAATGTTGGCTTTATCTTCCAACAATATAATTTATTAACTAATTTAACTGCTAAAGAAAATGCTGAAGTTGGGGAAAATTTAAGTAAAAATAAAAATAAAGATATGACAATTAAGGACATTTTTAAAACAATTGGAATGGAAGAACAAATGAACAAATATCCTCACCAAATGTCAGGGGGACAGCAACAACGGGTTTCAATTGCTAGAGCATTAGCAAAAAATCCAGACATCTTATTTGGTGATGAACCAACAGGAGCTTTAGATGAAGAAATGGGTCGAAAAGTACTTGAAATTTTAGTTGATGTTAATAAGAAATATAAAACAACGGTTATTATTGTTACGCATAACCCAAATATTGCCGATATTGCTAATACAGTTATTCATGTTCGTAATGGATTAATTGACCAAATTAAGAAAAATGCACATCCAAAGAAACCAAGTGAAATTGATTGATCTTAATCTGTAAAACACATATTAGTGTTTTACATTTTTTTATTAAGATTAAAAATATTTTTAAAAATAATAAAATAATTTTAGAATACTTTAATGAATTATTAAAATTTGTTACAATTAAATAGAAGCTAGTATTCAACTATTTACTTACAAGTAACAATTTATTAAGGAATATTTTTTGTAAGGAGGAAATTGAAATGCCAGATTGTGATTTTTCTTGCCATGCATGCCAATGCTCATGTGCAAGTACAAACAGTGATCACAAATGTTTTGAATGTGATTGTAACTCACCGCATGGTCGAAAATAATATTTTGTTTCTCGTTCTCGAGAAACTTTTTATTTTTCAAAATATATTATATTTACTATAAAAAAGAGGAATTAAACTTAAAAATAGTTTTTTTATTGAATTTATTGTTATTTTTGATTAAGATTTATCTAATGACTGTTAATTAAAGAAGGAATTAGAAAAATGAGAATTGGAAATATTGAAATCAAAGGGCAATTTTTTTTAGCACCAATGGTGGGAATTACGAATGAAGCATTCCGAATTATTTGCCATGAATTAGGAGCAAGATTAGTTTATGCTGAAATGGTTAGTGATAAAGCAATTTTGCAAAAAAAATGAACGAACTTTACAAATGATTAAAGTAAATAAATTAGAACATCTAATTTCAATGCAAATTTTTGGAACGGATATTGAAACCTTTGTTGCAGCGGCAAAATATGTTGACCAACATAGTGATTGTGATATTATTGATATTAATATGGGTTATTCTGCATCAAAAATTGCAATTAAGTCACAAGCGGGGTCATATTTATTAAAACATACCCAACGCGTTTATGAAGTTGTTAAAGCAGTTGTTGAAAATGTTACTAAACCGGTAACTGTTAAAATTTGAATTGGTTGAGATGAAGAAAATATTAATTGTGTTGAAATTGCAAAATATTGTGAGCAAGCAGGTGCACAAGCAATTGCAGTTCACGCTCGAACACGAAATCAATTTTATTCTGGAAAAGCTGATTGAAATTGAATTAGGAAAGTAAAAGAAAATGTTTCAATTCCAGTAATTGGAAATGGTGATGTTTTTACTTGCGAAGATGCAGAACGAATGTTAAAAGAGACTGGTTGTGATGCAATTATGTTAGCACGAGGAGCACAAGGTAATCCATGAGTATTTAAACAAATTCAACATTTTTTAGATACTGGTGAAAAAATTGAGCAACCACCATTAGATGAATGACAGAATATTATTTTCCGTCATGCAGAATTATTATTAAATTTAAAGGGAGAACGAATTTCAGCTAGTGAAATGTGGAAAAATTTAGCATTTTATTTTAAAGGAAAACCAGAAGCTACTAATTATAAAATTAGGGCAACGCAAATAAATACAATATTTGAGTCAAAAACGCTTGTTAATGAATATATTGCCTATTATAATAGTAATATTAGTGTTGCTAAATAGTAAAAAGGAGAATTAAAATGGAGAAACGTAATTTTACAGAGCAAGAGCAAATTAGACGTGATAAGTTAAAAAAGTTGGTTAATGATGGACATAATCCTTTTATAATTGCCAATTTTGACCGAACACATACGAGTAAAGTACTTAATGAACAATTTAATCATTTATCAAAAGAGATATTAGCCACAAGTAGTGATAATATGACAGTTAAAATTGCGGGTCGAATTAAAACATTTCGAGAAGCAGGAAAAGCTAGTTTTGTAACATTACAAGATCAAAATGGAATTTTTCAAATTTATGTTCGAAATGATGAAGTTGGTGATGAAAAATATCAAGAATTTATTAATTTTGATTTGGGAGATATTATTGGGGTTACTGGAATAATGATGAAAACAAACACTGGAGAGTTAACAGTGCGAGTTAAAGAATTTGTTTTATTAGCAAAAGCATTACGTGCATTGCCTGATAAATATCGTGGAATGACTGATATTGAAGAAAAATATCGTCGTCGTTATGTTGATTTAATTATATCAACAGAAACAAAAGATATTTTTATTAAGCGTAGTAAGATTATTGCTTTAATGCGATATTTTTTTAATAGTAAAGGATATTTAGAAGTTGAGACACCTGTTTTACAACCTATTCATGGTGGCGCAGCGGCAAAACCATTTGTAACTCATCATAATACATTAGATATGGATTTTTATTTACGAGTAGCAACAGAATTACCCCTAAAACGGTTAATTGTTGGTGGTTTTGAAGGAGTTTACGAAATAGGGCGATTATTTAGAAATGAAGGAATGGACACACGCCATAATCCAGAGTTTACAACAGTTGAAATTTATGTTGCATATCAAGATATGAATTTTATGATGCAATTAACAGAGGATACTATTTGCTACATTGCGAAAAACATTTTAAATAAAAATGAAACAGAATATGATGGAGTAATGATTTCATTTCAACAGCCATGAAAACGTTGACATATGGTTGATGCAATTAAAGAGTTAGTAGGAATTAATTTTTGAAAACCAATGACTTTTGCTGAAGCAAAGAAAATTGCAAAAGAAAAAAAAGTACCAATTGAAAAATTTCATACTTCTGTTGGACATATTATTAATTTATTTTTTGAAGAATTTGTGGAAGATAAATTAATTCAACCAACATTTATTTATGGTCATCCTGTTGAAGTTTCTCCCTTGGCAAAAACAAATGCAGAAGACCCAAGATTTACTGATCGATTTGAATTATTTATTAAAGGGCGCGAATATGCAAATGCTTATTCAGAATTAAATAATCCAGTTGAACAATATGATCGTTTTGTTAGTCAATTAGCAGAACGGGATAATGGGAATGATGAAGCACAAGAATTAGATATTGATTTTATTGAAGCATTGGAATATGGAATGCCACCAACAGGTGGATTAGGAATTGGAATTGATCGCTTAGTTATGTTATTAACAGGGCAAGATTCGATTAAAGATGTATTATTATTCCCCCACATGCGGTCAAGAGGAAAATAGGTGATTGTATGGAATTTGGTATTGAAATTGGTTATACTTCAATTTTAACATTACGTGAAACAGTAGAAGCAATTAGTCTAATTAAACGTGAATTAGTTCGTCGTTTTATTATTCAATTTAATTTATTAAAAGTTGATGCACCTTTAATTACTACAGAAGAAAAAGGACTTAATGATGATTTTCAAATGACAGAACGACCAATTGATTTTGATATTTTACCAACTAATTTAACTGGTGAAATATTTCAGTCACATAATAAATGACGACGAAATGCAATTAAACAATATGAATTGTTAGAAAACGAAGGAATTTTAACAACAGCAATGGTTTTACGTCGTGACATTAAGCAATCAAATAGCCAAGCAGTAAGTTTTAGCGAAATTGGATTTGATTTATTATTGGAAGAAAAAGACATTACATTATTAAAAATTAAAGAAACAATTGATAAAGCAACGAATATTATTAGTGATGTAGAAGATATTTTATTATTAAAATTTCCGCAATTAAATAAAAAATTTAAGAAAAAATTAAATTGAACAAGTCAAATTGAATTGCAAAAAGCAATGCGATTATTAAGTTACCAGGAACGTTTGAATCGATATACAAGAGAAAATGGTGCTACAATTTTATATGGTTTAAAAAATAGTATTACTAATAATACAATTGAAATTAGTGAATCGCAAGATGTTTTTAATTGGGAACTCTATGCGAAAATTTTTGTTTATGATTTTGTGTTAGAAAAAGCTATTTGTATTGGTTATTGTGCTGCTACTGTTAATCGTGATGTTTTAAAAAACCAATTGGCAGTAACAAAAGAAACAAGTAAATTAAGAACAGAATATGATGCAAAAGTAGCAACAAATGACTTGCCAGTTACACTTTCGTTTGGACTTTTTAAGTCACAATTAGATTTATTCTTGTTAGAAAAACAACATATTGGTGAAGTTATTGCTTCGGTTTGAAGTGATGATTTTTTAGAATATGCTAAGAAAAATGGAATTGAAATTTTATAAATGAAAAATTATACGGTAATTATTGTTGCAGCGGGAAAGTCATCACGTTTTAATCAAAAGGACAATAAGTTGTTATATCAACTTAATAATAAACAAACTATTATTGAGCAAACATTAATGTTATTTTTAAACGATCCACTTTGTACTGAAATTATTGTTGGTGTTAGCGAAGAAACTTTAACTTTTTTATTGAAAAAAAATTATCAAGCAAAGAATGTGCAATTTATTATGGGCGGAGCAGAACGAGTTGATACAATTTATCAATGTTTAATTAATCATAAAATTAGTAATGATATTATAATTATTCATGATGGTGTCCGTTGTTTTACGAGCTTAACTTTTATTAATCAATTAAATCAAGTTTTTCAGTCACAAAATTATGAAGTGTTAGTTTCAATTTTGCCAATTACAGAAACCCTTAAAAAGGTTAAAAATAATTTTGTTGAAAAAACATTACCACGAGAAGAATATTTTACAACTCAAACTCCACAAATTTTTAAGGCAGAATTATTATATCAAGTTTATGAATCATATTTCCAGACGAAAAATAAAACAATAATTTATGATGATAGTTATTTAGTAGAGTTGTTTTCACCAAAAACAAAAATTCATACAATTTATGGTGAAAAACAAAACATTAAATTAACTTATGCTGATGATTTAAAATTATTAAAATTAATAAAATAACTCTTACAATTGAAAAAAATATAAGGTATAATAATTGGCGAGTTAGTAATGCTTGAATTATAATTATTAGCTCCTTGTCCGAATAGGACCTAGACCAAAAGGAGGAAAATAAAATGCGTAAATATGAAATTATGTATATATTAAATCCCGAAGCAACTAATTTAGATGAATTAGAAAGTAAATTACACCAAATTTTAGAAGCTAATGGGGGAAAAATAGAAGAACACGGTAAATGAGGAATTAAGGACTTAGTATATCCAATTAAAAAGAAAACAAAAGGATATTATGGAGTATTAATTGTTAATACAACATCAGTAAATATTGATGAATTTCTTCGAATTAGTCATATTGAACAAGATGTATTACGAATTCTAGTAATTAATACAGAAAAAGAAAAAGGATATATTCAATCAACTTTTTATGCAAAAACAGAAGTTAAGAATGATAAACCAGACCGTGATCGTAAACCAGGGAATAGAAAACCTAAATTATAAACGTCATGAACAACGTTCAGAAGGTGAAGAAACAAAACCAGAAAATGCACCAACTGAAACAAAAGAATAAGAAAAATTAGGAGCGTGTAAGAGTTATGTTAAATCGAGTTTCATTAGTAGGAAGACTAACCCGTGATTTAGAATTAAAAAATTCTGTTAATAGTAAACCATTTGTTGCTTTCACATTAGCAGTAAATAATAATTTTAATAACCAAGCTTCGTTTATTCCATGTTTTGCTTGGAATAAAACGGCAGAAAATATGGCCCGTTATTTAAAAAAAGGATCATTAATTGCATTAGATGGACGTTTGCAAACGAGAACCGATAATGTTAATGGTCAAGTTACAACAATTGTTCAAGTAATTGCTGATATAGTTTCTTTTTTAGATTCAAAAGGGGCTGGTGCTAACATTGGTATTCCATCAATGCCAATTGCTAATGATTTTAATAACACAACTTTTGAACAATCAGAACCACAAGATGATAATAATATTACTTTTGATGGCGATGATGCAATTTTATGAGACTAAAAAGAAAGGAAAGTAAAAATGAATCCAAAATTTAAACGTTTTAAAAAACAATGTTATTTTACAAAAAATAAAATAACATACATTGATTATAAAGATGTTGAATTATTAAAAAAATTTATTTCTGGTAATGGTCAAATTTTACCAAAACGAGTGACAGGAACAACTGCTAAAAATCAAAGAATGTTAGCAACAGCAATTAAAAGAGCTCGTCAAATGGCTTTATTACCATTTGTTATTGATTAAAAAAATACTTACTTTTGTGAGTATTTTTTCTTTTTTCGTGTAGAATTAATATGATATATATAGGCACTAAAAAAAGTTAAGGGATGACATTATGAAACAAAGTCCAAGATTTATTAATGTTTTCAGAACAGATGCAAAAGAAAAAATAGCAAAAAATCGACTACAAATAATTAAGTATATGCTAATTTGCTTTGTGCCTTTTTTGTATGGTTTTATTTGTTGCTGGGCTTTTTGAAATCCATTAACAAAAATTGGTAATATCCCGATGGCAATTGTTGATAATGATAGACCACCTTGTATTGCCTATGTTGTTCAGAACATTAGCAGTTTGTCAAAAAAGTCCAAGAATGATTTGAAAATAATAAAAAAATTGATAAAGCTCTTTATAAACTGCAATATCGTTATGATAGTATGGTGAATTTATCTGTTACAAATAATAAGTTTTATAATGCTAATACAAAAGCATTAGAATTAGAACAAAACGGTATGACTATTAAATTAAACTATTTGCATGGTAATGAAACTACTTTTAAACCAGTTGACAAATATTTAGCTCAATTACAAGTTAATAGTGGTTTTACAGAAAATATTTTTAAATTAATGCGTGCAATTGGTAATCATAGTCCAACAGAAGTTATTAAAAGTTTAGAATATTTAATGGAAAATATTCCTCATTTTTGATCAACATATAAACAAAATTTTTTAGCTGGACAAGTGTTATATACTTTTACTCAAATTAAAACTGCTTTGGTTCATTCTGCCTTGCCAGAAACATTAGGCACTCCAATGTTTTGAGTTTTTGCGCAATGAGATGAATCAACGAATACATATTATTTAACTGGCCGTGATTTTAGCAATTATTTAGAAAAAATTTTATTAATTATTGATCCTAATACTCCCATTGGAAAAATAATCTTAGACTATGTTGAGAAAAATCATTCACAATATTATGAAATTATTAAAAAAACATTAGAATGAATTGAAAGCGAAGGAAAAAAATTTATTGATGGTTTTGTTCGTGAGATTTTTCCTAATTTGGATGAACATGTAACTTGACCAAGATATAGTGCAAAAGCTCAGCAAGTAAAGTAATTCGTGATTGAGCAAATTTAAATTCATCAATTTTTCAAATTCCAGTTCATATTCAAGGTTATCAATATGGTGAATATGGAGTTGGCTTAGGTGAATTTTTTATGGCAATTGCAATGTGAGTTGGAGTTTTAATACAAACATTTATTTTTAAACGTACTTGTCGAACAAAACGAGCCCGTTGATATCAGCACTATTTTTCAAAATTATTATTAATGTTAATTACAACAGTACTTCAAACCACAATTCTTGCGCTTTCATTAGCGGCATTAGGTTATAGTTGTTTGGGAATTAGTTTTGGTTTATTGTATGTTTGATTATTATTTTTACTATCATTGAACATGCAATATGATTTGCTCCTACTGATGGGGATGTTGGAAAATATTTAATTGTTATTTATTTAATTTTAAATTTAACAGCAGGTTGAGGGACTTTCCCAGCCTTTATGCAAGCAACGTTCTTCCATTTTATTTCATTTATTACACCGTTTAAATATGTAATTCATGGAATGGGTAATATTATTTATGGAATTGGAACAGGTGAAGGCTCTTTAGCACAATATCAAACTGAAATTATACAAAATACTGGCATTTTATTAATTTGGATTCCAATACTATTAATAATTAGTTTAGGGTTAACTTATTTATGACGACAAAAAGAATTATAAGGAACTTTCAAACTGAAAGTTTTACAAACTGTTTTATTAGAAAAAAATATTCCAATTCAGAGAAATATTAATCAAACTTTAAGAAAATTATCAGATCAAGAAGTTGAAGGAATAAAAAAACAGATTTTAATTGACCAACAAAATATTTTTGAAAAGCAGCAACTTAAAAAGATTGACAAAATGCAAACAAAATTTGAAGCAACAAAAGATCCAAAATATTTATATCAAATTAAAAAAAATAAAGCAAAAACCTTTACTGTTGAAATAGAAGAAACAGATCGAGATAGTATTATGTAAAGATAATTAAGGAGAACAGTTATGGATACCAAAAAAATACCAACTTTTAAAGAAATTTTGAAAAAAGAATGGCATCAACAAACAGCTAAAGATAAAACTCGCATTATAAAATTTATTGCAATTTGTATTGTGCCATTTTTGTATGGTTTCTTTTGTGTTTGGGCTTTTTGAAATCCACTTCTTAAAACTGACCAAATTCCAATGGCAATTGTTAATCGTGATGCTAATTTATGTGTGATTTATAAACCTAAAAATGATAAGGATCAATCAATTGCTAATGCAACAGAAGTTCGTTATTTAACAACAAAAGATAAGGCGACTTGTTTAGCAACGGTTAAAGAAAATGAGATTGCCCGTTATACAAGTATTAGTGATAATGGGATTGTGGGACCACATTATTATGATAAGAAAAATAATAATGTTCAAATTAACATTAGTAGTATTACTTTAAAATTAAATTATTTGAAAAATGAAGCAACTGATTTTAATCCGATTGATAAATATTGAGTACAATTACAAATTCCAGAACATTATTCAAGTCATTTAATTAGTATTTTACGCAACATTGGTAGCGGTGTTTTAGATGCTGATCAGTTTTTGACAGATATTACTTGAATAATAAATAATCCAATTAACCTTTGGGCTACTTATAAACAAAATTTTTTAATTGGTTATTTTGCAACAACATTTACAAATTTGCGAGAAATTTTTGTTCGCGAAGCAGTTCCACAATTAATTTTATCGATGCTTTATACAATTTTAGCTAACCCGGATGGTTCAGTTGATCGTTCTGTTTATCAATAATATATTCAAAAAATTAATACAAAAAATTTAATAGATGAAACAAATAAATTAGTAACAGAAGGGAAACTAACTACAGAACAAGGAAAAATTATTAATTCCTTATTAAAGGTTTATGGAATTGTAAAGGGAAAAATGCTTTCATTTATTTGTGGTGCAGAAAATGTTGTTAGCAAAGAAAAATATTTTGCGAATAGTGATGAGTTAGGGAAACATTTAAAAGATATTGTTAGCATAATTGATATTCCATATAATGTGCAAGGTCATGAATATAACCAGTATGGAATTGGTTTGGGTGAATTATTTATGTTAATTGGTATTTGAGTTGGTGCTTTAACACAAACATTTGTGTATGACGGTAAAGGAAGAACTAAAAATACTTTGTTTTATCAACACTATTTTAGTAAATTGTTATTAATGTTATTAACATCTTGGATTCAAGTGACATTAATGATGCTTTCCTTATTAATCTTAGGGTTCGGTCAAATTGGACCAGTTTATGTTTGACTATGGTTATGACTCTTATTTTTAGGCTCAATTTTCAATATTATTATTTGTTCAATTTGATTAGCAGTTCCTGATGAAATGTTGGCGCGTTTTATTGCTGTTGTTTATTTAATTATTAATTTATCAGCAGGTTGAGGGACTTTCCCTTCCTTTATGCAAGGAAAATTCTTTGATATTTTATCCTATATAACACCATTCCGTTATGGATTACATAATATTGGTACAATAATATATGGTTTATCATCTCCAACAATTGTAGGAATTAGTGAATATCAAACTGAAATTATTAAAAATATGGTAATTTTATTTATTTGAGTTATTATTTTTGCTATACTAGGATTAGTAGGAACCTATTATCGTTTTTTAAAAATAAAATATGGAACATTCAAGATAAAAGTAATTTATCAAGCAATGAATAAAATTGATAGTATTAAAGATTATAAAAAAATACTAGTACATTAAATTACTTGACAAAAGAAGAACAAACTTTAATAAAAACAGAGGTTTTTGCACAATTAGCAACAAAACAACAGAAGAAGAAAATAAAAAAAACAACATAAATAATTAATTTTATTTTTAAAATATTAAATATTGTATTTTTTCTTATTGATGATAGTTTTAAATGTATTATTAAACTATCAATTTCTTCTAAGAAAGGATATTCCAAATGTATTTCAATTTATTATTTAGTTCAGACAATAATAATCCATTGCATGATTTTTTATCAATTTCAACTTGACAATCACTTGTTAGCATCCTTATTTTCTTTGGAATAATGGTTTTATTATGATTTTGAATTAAAAAAACAAAAATGCGATTTATTTTTCGCGTTTTATTAGGATTAGCAATTGGTTTAATTTTTGGAATTACTATTCAAGCAATTAATGATTTCCCATATAATACAACTGAACCATCAGAATCAATGATTAATCCAGTGATTCCAGATCCAAATGATTCGGGAAAAACTATTCCAAATAATATTTATGTTTTATGGGTACATGAGTTTTCAATTTGAGTTAATTTATTTAGAATGATTTTCTTAAATGCAATTTTATTGATGACTGTTCCTGTTGTATTTTTAGCAATTGCAAGAGCTGTTTCAAAACCAGGAAAAGATGTATCTTCGCGAAGAGGAACTATTATTACAATTACTATTTTATTATTAAATGTTGCAGCAATGTTTATTATTTCATTATTTATTGGGATTGCATTTAATATTGGTAATGGCTTTACAATTTCAGGAAGCGGAAGTTATGATAAGGATGCATCAAAGCCATTGCCAGAAATTATTTGGAATTATGTGCCTTCTAATTTTGTCCAGCCATTTCTTTTAGGAACAATTCTTCCTGTAATGGTAATTACTGGTTTAATTGGGTTAGCTGTTAAGAAATTAACTAAGCGACATCCAGAAGATATGCAAAAGATTTGTGATGGTTTTGACCGTTGATGAACAATTATTATGTCATGTTTAATGTTTATTATTAAATTAATGCCATATGCTGTAATGTCAATGATTACTTATGCTATTATTTCGCGACCAATTGGATACTTAGCACAGATTGGAATTGTTGTTGGAATTGGGTACTTATGTTTAATAATTGCTTTAATTTGGCATTCATTGTTATTAACATTGTCAGGAGTAAATCCATTTAAATGATGGAAGTTTGCTATCAATCCGGTAATTCAAGGGTTTACAACTCAATCTTCTAATGTAACATTACCCTTAACAATGAAAGTTTTAAAAGATGATATGAAAGTAAAAGAAAATCTTGTCGGGATATCCGCTCCTTTAACCACGACGATGGGTTTAACTGGTTGTGCAGGTGTACAAGCAGGGATTATTGTTTCTTTTATTTCAACAGCTGGTTTATATGATTTAACTGCTGCTAATTTCTTTATTGTTTTATTGGTAGTAGTTGTAGCTTCGTTAGGAATTGCTGGTGTGCCAGGAACAGCTAGTGTTGTTACTGCTGGTGTTTTAGGAGGAATTGGTTTAGTAACTTTATATGTGCCAGTTTATGCAATTATTGGGGCCCTAGATGGCCTATTTGATATGGGACGAACAAGCGTCAATGTTGTTGGAGGGCTACAAGCAACAACAATTGCGGCTCGGTTAACTAATTCATTAGAAAATGAAGACTTAATTCTTTTTAAATGATCAAGATTGTGAAGAAAACGAAATCGGGAAAAAAGAAAAAAACAAGAATAAAGGCGGAGTCCTTTATTTTTATTTTAGTAATCTAAGGTTATAATATTATTATAGAAAAACGTGAGTTGAAAAATATGAAAGTAATAGTAATAGGTGGTTCAACAGCTGGAATGACAGCAGCAAGTAAATTAAAACGGATGTTAAAAAATGATGTTGAAATTATTGCTTACCAAAAGTTTCAATACCCATCATTAGGAGCTTGTGGAATCCCTTATTATGTTGGAAAACATTTTGACAATGCTGAAAGAATGATTGCACGAACTGTTGAAGAATTTCAAAATAATGGGATTCTTGTTAAAACTAGTTGCGAAGTAACACGCGTTGATTTTAAAACAAAAACTATTTATGGAATTAACTATAATACAAGCCAAGAATTTATTGATAATTATGACAAATTAATTATTAGTATTGGAGCAACACCACGTCGTCTAAATTTAGCAGGAGAAAATGCTACAAATGTTTTTACAGGAACAACATTAGAATCAGCAGTTGAATTATGTTCGAGTTTAAAAAAAGTAAAAAATGTTACTATTATTGGTGGAGGATTTATTGGACTAGAATTTTGTGAAAGTTTTGGCTTGGTAAGAAAAAGAATTACATTAATTGAAGCTGATAAATGAATTTCACAAAAGTTACTTGATGAAGATATGGCACAATTATTAGTCAATAATTTAGAAAAAAATGAATTAAAGTTAAAACAAATACCAAAGTAACGGAGTTTGTTGTTGAAAATAATAAGGTAACAAAAATTAAATTATCACCACAAGAAGAAATTGTAACAGATTTAGTATTAGTTGCAATTGGAGTTGTGCCGGCAACTAAGTTTTTGAAAACAACAGATTTAAAAATGAATTTGGAGCAATTTTAGTGAACAGCCAATTTGAAACAAATATTAAAGATGTTTATGCTGTAGGTGATTGTGTGATGACAAAAAATATTATTGATAATAAATTAAGTTATATGTCATTAGCAACAATTGCAGCCAAAAATGGCAAGGTTCTCGGTAATATTTTAGCAGGAAAGAAGGACCATTTTCCTGGAGCAATTGGAACAAGTATTATGCAGGTTTTTGAAAGTGAAATTGCTCGAACAGGATATACAAAAGAACAGACAATTTTAAATGGTTTTAATGCCAAAGAGATTGTTGTAAATGGGACAGATCACACACACTATGTTGCTGATGCTAAGCCAGTAAAAATTAAAATAATTTATGACCAAAAAATAGGATTATTGTTGGAGCACAAATTTTTGGTTATAATAAGGCTAGTTTAAGAATCAATGCTTTAATTCCAATTATTTGGACAAAAACTAAAATTGGTGAAATTAAATATTTAGATTTACCATATTCACCTCCTTTTGCAAAAAGTGTTGATGTATTAAACGTTGCTTTAGCAAAAATTAATGAATAATAAAAATTAAAGGAGATAATAATATTAAATGACAGTAAAAAATGCAATTAATTGACGGAAAACTGTTAAAAAATATAATAGTGAAAAAGTAATTAATTATGAAGATTTAACAGTAATACTTGAAGCAGGGCGCTTAGCACCTTGTTCATTAGGAATTGAAGTGACTAATGTTGTTAGTATTACAAATCAAGAATTAAAAAACAAATTTGCTGATGAAGCAATGCTCGGATGAAATCAAGAAAAAGTGAAAAATGCTAGTTGTATAATGCTTATTACGGGTATTAATCCATCTTATTTAGTTTCAACTGAATTTTTAACAAAACGACTAAAACGGGTTATTAATCAAACAGATGAGTTAGAAAAGACAATTAAAAAATATCAAAATTTTTTACAACAAAAAGAACATCTTTTTGCATTTGTTTCAGAACAAGCCCATATTGTAACTAGTTTTATTACAATTCAAGCTGCTGATTTAAAAATAGGAACTACTATCATGGGTGGTTTTAATGCAAAAAAATGTGATGAATTATTAGCAAAACATTGTTCGTTTGATCAAGAAAAGCATCATACAGTTTTAGTTTTAGCCTTAGGATACTATGATGAAGATGATGATAAAGCAACAATGCCACGTGTTAGAATTGATTTTAATGAATTTGCAAAGATTATTAAATAATCTTTGTTTTTATTTAAATATGTGTTATCATTATTTACGTGTAAATAATATGCAGTCATATTTTTAAAAGTGAGGTGAGTTATATGGCAAGAGAAGGAATCCATCCAAAATATTTTGATACTAAAATTATGTGTACAACTTGTGGAACAGAATATATGAGTGGTTCTACTAAAGGAGAAGAATTAAAAGTTGATACTTGTTCTTCATGCCATCCCTTCTATACAGGTAGTCAACAGTTTGCTAATGCAGCTGGACGTGTTGAACGATTTAAATATAAATTTAATAAAAAAGAAGAGTTAGTAAAACAAGCAGAAAAAGCATCAAAAGTACAAAAAGAACTTAACAAAAAAACAGTTAAACCAAAATCTGATGACCAAAAAGCAGAATAATTGGTAAACCTTTATCTTTTCAAGATAAAGGTTTTTTTGATATTTTGTAATGTAATTTTATTAAATTAGAATAAATGTAAATTTAACTTAACAATAACTATTTTTTATTATTTTTATTTGGGTATAATAAAATTAATTGGGAGCGTGATATTTTAATGGGATTGAAAATTAATAATTTAAAGTATAAACGATATAAAAAAGTTATTTTTAATGATTTAAATTTTAGTGTTAATAGTCAAGAAGTTTTGGGAGCTCATTTTGAAAATAAGTTTTCACAACTATATTTTTTAAAATTATTATTGGGAAAGAAAAAACCACGTAGTGGAAAGATTTATTTAAACAATACGAATATTACAACTTTACTACCAAAAGAACGAAAAATTGGTTATGTGTCACCAGGACCATTAAGATTAGCTTTTTTACCAACAAAATTACGTCTTGCTTATCATATTTTAAAAACTCCAAAGTTTTTACATGATAGTTCATTAAAATATAACAAAAATAAATATTTTTATAAAAATTTAGTTTTTATTGGTAATGATTTGAATAAACAAGATTTAATATTAAAAACAGATAAAATTATTAATGAATATTTTACTAATTCAATTCATATTAAAGAAGAATGAATAGAGACTTATTTAACTAAAATTAGTGAATTCCATAAAAAAGAAATTAGTAAAATTTTAGATGATGATAAAGATTCAATTTTAATTCAAAGTTTACATACTTATACATACAAAAGAGAAGAAATTCGTGTATATGAAGGTTATCTTGCATTTTTACAAGCTTTATGAGATAAAATCTATTATATTTCTGACTTAGATTATTTGTGTGATTGCTATGATATTGCTAAAAAAAGAAAACGTAAAGATAAAAGTTTTAGTTTTATTGGGGCAAAATTAGTTTGTGAAAAGTATTTAAAAATATTGCAGACTGAAATTACATATGAACGGTATCTCTTAATTAAAGCACGAAAAGCATTAAAAAAATATCGTCTTAATGTTATAAATATGGTTTTAAAGGATGGCAAACATAAGAGTGTTATTAAAGGAATTTTAAATAAAAGTAATTCTACAAATATAATTACTTGAACAAAATTATCAGAAGATCAATGATTTAACTATAATCAAAAACAAGAACAATTAATTGCAAATTTATTACCAGATGAAGCAACAATTATCAAAGGAAAATTTTTAGAATATTTTCATAAATATCATTTAGAATTATTAAATAATACATTACAAACTAAAGAAAAAGATAATTCACTTGCCATTGAAGAAGCAAATGAAAAAGTTGTGACAGTTTATAATCAAGCTTTTGAAGAAGTTAAAAAAATAATGAGTAGTTTAAATATTAAAATGAATTGATTTAAACTTACTAAAAACTTAAGTAGTTTTGATCATACTAAAATCAGATTAATTAATGCCATTTTAAGTAAGAAAGAATTAATTATTTTACATAATACTTTTGATAATTTAACTCATAATGAAGCAAATGAATTAAATGAAATTTTACTTAGTTTAAAAAACTATAATCCGCAGTTAACTTTTTTAGTTTTAACAAAGAATATTGAAAATATTAAAAATTATGTTACAAAATTATTATTTTTTGATAAGGATAATAATTACAAATTAATGTCAAAAAATCATGCTGAATTTTTACCTAACACAATTAATTTATATCAAATAATGTATAATAGTTCAGAAAAAATTTTTAGTATGAAATATTCTGAAGCAGAAAAAGTTTTAGAAAATGAGCAAATTAAAATTAAATTACCTAAAGGAACTAAATTAATTGATCAAAAAGAATATTTTTTAGCAATTAATCCAAATTTAATTTCATTTCAGAAGACAAAAGAATTTAACAAAGACTTACATTTAGCATATAAAGGACATGTTAAGTCGATTAAAAAAGTTGTTAAATCAATTGTTTGTTTTTTTGAAGTTAATAATGATGTTATTTTTAAAATTTTATTATCAGAAAAAGAACTAAATTTAAAAAAAACAACGACAATATATTTTAAAAAGAATGCATTATTAGTTTATGATAAAGTTAACAGTAACTTAGTTGCTAACATATAAGTGAGGAAAACAAATGCAAGATTTAAAAGGGCTTATTTTACAAAAAATTAAAGATTATAAAACAATTATTTGTTTACGCCATATTTCACCAGATGGTGATGCATATGGTTCAGCATTTGGATTAGCACAATTTATTAAAGATAATTTTCCGAATAAGAGAGTATTAGTTGATGGTGCAACAAATGATTTTTTAGTTTTCTTAGCAACACCTGATCTTGTACAAGTAGAAGATTATCAAGATGCATTAGTAATCGTAACTGATACAGCGAACATTGAACGAATTGATAGTAAATATTGGCAGCAAGCGAAAGAAATTATTAAAATTGATCATCATCCTAATGTTACGCCATTTGGTGATATACAATGAATTGATGAAACTAAAATTGCGGTTTCAGAAATGATTGCTGAATTGGTTTTAACATCAAAATTAACGGTAACGTCAGAAGCAGCTAGATTAATTTTTACTGGAATTGTAACAGATTCAAATCGTTTTATGTATAGTAAAACTTGCCAAAATACTTTTATGTTAGCAGGGCAATTAGTTGCTACAGGTTTTGATTTGCAATCAATTTATCAAAATTTATATGAAGAATCATGAGTCAATGTGCGCTTTAAAAATTATTTGTTATCGCAAGTACTTATTTATAATAAAGAAATTAGTTATGTTAAGATAACTGATGAAATGTTAAAAGAGCATAAAATGAGTTATGAAACTGTTAAACCATGAGTCAATATTATGAGTAATATTAAAGAATTTAAAATTTGAATGTGAGCAATTGAAAATAAAGCAGAGGGTTATATAAATCTTAGCATTCGTAGTAATACTTATATTGTTAATAAGGTAGCAGAAAAGTATTGTGGTGGTGGTCATCAGTTAGCAAGCGGGGCGAAAATTTATCAGTGAGAAGATTTAGAACAAGTTTTAAAAGACTTAAGTTTTGTAATTAAAAATAACATTAAATATATGGGAGGTTAAGAATGTATTTTTTAAATAGTAAAGCTGAAATAGGATGAATAGAAGTTATCACTGGTTGTATGTTTGCTGGAAAAACTGAGGAGTTTATTCGTCGTTTAGTTCGCCTAAGTTATGCTAAATTTGAAATTCAAGTTTTTAAACCAACAATTGATAATCGTTATAGTGAAAACCAAGTTGTTAGTCATAGTAAAAAAGCAGTTGAAGCAATATCAGTTAAGGATTCTGATGAGTTATTAGCAAACCTTAAACCAACAACATTTGTTGTTGGGATTGATGAAGTACAATTTTTTGATAATAATATTGTTAAAATTGCTGATTCTTTGGCAGATAAAGGAATTATTGTTATTGTTAATGGTTTAGATAAAGATTTTCGAGGCGAAGCTTTTACTAATATTGAGCAATTAATGACACGAGCAGAAGAGGTTAAAAAATTACATGCAATTTGTGTTAAATGTGGAAATTTAGCAAATAGAACACAACGTTTAATTAATGGGAAACCAGCTAATTATTATGATCCAATTGTTTTAATTGGTGAAAAGGATAAATATGAAGCTCGTTGTCGTCATTGTCATGAAGTAACATATTAATTAATTTAGGAGGAAAAAAATGTTAACAAAAAATGGATTAAATGCTGAAGCTTATTTTGTTATAAATAGTAAGCCAAAAAATGTAAAAAAAATAAAGGTCATTTTGTTGAAAACTTGCCAATTAATTCTAAAATTATTATTTTAGAAGATTTATTAATTAAAGAAAATGACAATGTGATTGTTAATGGTAATGTTTTTAAAATTAGTCAAAAAATTATTAATAAACATCACATTAAGAAAACATTTGAAAGTTGTGAATATCGATTAACTTTAGTTGACCAATTAAAAAATTTGCCAAAATTTCAAACATTAATTTCAAATCAATAAAAAATCATTAATTATTATGATTTTTTTTATTATAATGAATTAAATTAATCATTATTATTTAAAATATATTATAATTGTTAAGTGTCTAAAAAAGAGGTGAAGCAAATGAATCAAAAAACAATTGAACGATTAGAAACGATGTTAAAGCGGTGAAATTTAATTAATGAAGAATTAACGAAACCAGAAATAGTTAATGATGTTAAAAAATTAACTAGTTTAGCAAAAGAACAAGCACAATTAGAGGAAACCGTTGCTTTATACTTAAATTATAAAAATGTTTTAAATAATATTAATGAAGCAAAATTAATTTTAGAGACAGAAAAAGATTATGAATTAATTGAATTAGCAAAAGAAGAATTAAAAACTTCGGAAATAAGAAAAGAACAACTTGCAGCAGAATTAAAGGTAATATTATTACCAAAAGATCCTAATGATGATAAAAATGTTATTTTTGAAATTCGTGGAGCAGCGGGTGGAGATGAAGGAAATATTTTTGCTGGTGATTTATATCGAATGTATATAAAATATGCAGATCAACAACATTGAAAAGTAGAATTAATTGAAGCAAATGAATCAGAAGCAGGAGGTTTTTCTACAATTTCGTTTATGGTTAAAGGAGATCGTGTTTATTCAAAAATGAAATTTGAATCAGGGGCACATCGTGTTCAACGAATTCCAAAAACAGAAAGTAAAGGTCGAGTACATACATCAACTGCAACCGTTGCTGTTTTACCAGAAATTGAAGAAGTTGATTTTGAAATTAAAACTGCTGATTTAAAAATTGATACTTACCGTGCTTCAGGAGCAGGGGGACAACATGTTAATACAACTGATTCAGCTGTTCGAATTACGCATTTACCAACGGGGGTTGTTGTAACTTCCCAAGATGGTCGTAGTCAACATGATAATAAAGCATTAGCAATGCAACATTTACGAAGTAAGTTATATGAAGAACAACAACGTAAAATTAATGAAGAACGTGGAACATTAAGAAAAGATGCAGTAGGAACAGGTGACCGGAGCGAAAAGATTCGAACATATAATTATCCTCAGAATCGGGTTACCGATCATCGTATTAATTTAACACTACAAAAATTAGACCAAATTATGGAAGGTAATTTAGACGAAATTGTAGTAGCATTAATTAATGAAGAACAGAGATTGAAAATGGAAGAAAACTAATGACAGTTAATGAATTAATTCAAAAGTCAGAAGATTATTTGAAAGACTCAAATAATGCTAATTATCTTACCGATATTAAAATTTTAATAGCATTTTTTATGAAAACTTCGTTAGCAAAATTATATGCAATTCAAAATGATAAAATTAACTTTAAGATTGATGATTATTGACAACAGTTGATTGCGTATCGTAATGGAAAACCAATTCAGCATATTACTAATTTACAAAATTTTTATGGATATGATTTTTATGTTGATTATAATGTTTTAATTCCCCGTTATGAAACAGAAGAATTAGTTGATAATATTAATATTATAATTGATGAAATGTTTCTTAATAATTGTAATAAACGATTAACTTTAATTGACATTGGAACTGGTAGTGGAGCAATTGCAATTATTTTAGGCTTAGAAAATCCAAATCTAACAATTTATGCTAGTGATATTTCAATTGAAGCATTAAAAGTAGCAAAAAGAAATATTAAGCAGTTAAATTGCAAAAATGTTAAATTATTGGAAGGTGATATGCTAGAACCATTTATTAAAAATAAGATTAAAGCTGATCTTCTAGTTTGTAATCCACCTTATATTCCAAATAATCAAAAGATTAGTCATCGTGTTAAAAATTATGAACCGCATGTTGCTTTATTTGGTGATGCTGATGGCCTGTATTTTTATCGAGAAATTTTTCAAAATTGACAGAAAGTTGTTAAAAAAAATGGTATTTTATGTTTTGAACATGGTTATGACCAAAAAAAAGATTTAGAAAAATTAGTAAAGGAATATTTTCCGAATCAGAAATATTATTTTCAAAAAGATATAAATAAAAAATGACGAATGTTATTTATTAATATTTTGTAGTAAAATAAAAGAAACTTAAGTGTGAGGTGCAGATATGGAAGATAAACTTAAAAATATTAAAAGAACTCGCATTATTAGTATTGCTTTTTTACTAGTTTTATTTATCATGGTCCCATATTTTACTTTTATGTATGTATCACATAGTGATCAACTTTTAAAAAAATACTTTCATTTTATTGCAACAGTACCTAAGGATGTTTTAGCAACATTTACAACACCTGATTTACCAAATAAGTTTTTAATCTTTGGTTTGTCATATATTGCGTTAGGAACATTAGCGGGTGCGATTATTAGTAGTGTTTTTTACATGCATCACCAAAAACGAACAATTAATTTTAATAATAGAATGTTGCTAATTGGAACAGTTTTTATTATCTCTTTTTTATTTAGTGCTTGTTTATTATTTTCACTTGCAGAATATTATTATGATTTATTTACAGAGTGATGTCGTTCTTTAAGAGGCGGTTATACTGGGCCTGAGTTTGTTAAAAATATTCAAGATATGATTCATCCAGATATTCCAAATCGAGAAGCAATTGTTAACGCATTAATTAACTTAGCTACGGGACCTGGAACAAACAATAAGTATCCATTAACTTGAATTGGTCTTAATGCTATTTGATGAATTACAGGATTACAGATGATTTTTATTATTTTTATTATGTTAAAAGTTGGTTTTAAATTAGAATGATTATTAAATGATAATATTAATCTAACTAAAAAAGAAGAATTATTTGTTTTAAAAGATACATTTAATCAAAGCCGTCTTAAAAAGTTTATTAGTTTATATTTAATTCCAAATGAATTTAATATTTCACTATGAGTCGTTTTTTTTTCAAGTATAGTTTTTATTCCACAATTTGTTTATACAATTATTATTGGCAGTAGTTTTACTGATGCAAACCGATTTTTTTTATTTTCTTATTTCTATCCACATTTAACAATTAACGCTATTATTCCAGATACAAGTAGTATTTTGGATAATCCAAATATTGATTATTTTAATATGACAATGAATATGCCAGGGTTAGGAATTTTTATTAGTGTTGTGCCAATTATTTCTTCTGCTTTAATTATTTCAATGTTATTTGCTTTTACTTTTGTGATGTTGAAAAAACCAAATTTAACTAAAAAGGGTTTTATTAGTTTTTATGTTAGTTTTTTAATTGTAACTGGAACTTCACTAGTAATGTTTCTGGTTTCTCAATATGAATTAACAAAAGCAGTTGATTATTGAAACAGTCAAAGCGAGAATTTTAAAGAAACGGTAATGAAACCACTTTTTAAAACAACACATTTGGATTACTTTTGATTACAAGGAAATGAATTATTAGCAAGTAATATTTTATTATCTGCTTTCATTACTGTTTTATCAATTATTGCTTTTTCACATATTTCAAAAATTAAAAGTAATCATATTAGCAATGAACAAATTAAATCAAATTTAAAAGGTTAATAAGAAAGGAGGCTAATTATATATGAAAGTATATACTGTAAAAGATCGCAAAGAAATTATTGCTAGTTATTTAGCAGAAAAAGTGATTATTGTTCCAACAGATACTATTTATGGAATGACATGTATTATTAGTTCACCAGTAGCAAAAGCAAGAATTTTTAAAGTTAAAGGTCGATCAGAAAAAATGTATTTATCAGTTATTGTTAGTTCAGTTCGAATGGCAAAGAATTTTATTGACTTGCCGCGTGAAGATTTAAAACTTTTTAAAAAGAATGAAACTATTACTATAATAGGTAACATAAAAGATGATATTAATAAGCTTTATAACATTACAGAAGATAATACAATTGGAATTAGAATTACAAAGTCAAAATGATTAAAAAAAATTATTAATAAGGTTGGACCAATTTATGGGACAAGTGTAAATATTAGCGGTCAGAATTATGCTAAAGAATTTAATGATCTTCAAAAATTTAATGTTGATATTATTGTTGACGCTGGTTATTTAGATAATCGTCCTTCAAAGATTTATAATTCTTTAACGAAAGAATTTATTAGATAAGGAGATAAAAAATGGCAAAAAAAATAAATAAAAAAAAATGATCATGATATCGAATTGTTAATCTTGTTGTTTTATGTATTTTAATCTTGTTAACATGTATTTTTACTGTTTTATTTGTTATCAATCATGAAAAGTATACGGTTGCTTTTTTAATTACAATTTTATTTTTAGGTGTTTGAGTTATTGGCTACTTTATGGGACATTTCCTTTTTATAAATAAAGATAATCTTTGAATTGGGGCAAGAAAACTAATGAGGGACTATCGTAAAAAAGATGATGATGGTAGCAATCCACCATCAGAAAGCAAAGAAGAAAGAATTAAACGATTAGAACAAGAACTTGCTGATTTAAAGAAAGAACACAATGGTTAATTTTAGAAAAGGATAATATCATACCAAATTTAATTTCATAATGCAATTTTTTTATAAGTTTTTTTGGAAATATGATATAATTTAACTATAAAGAAATGAGGCAGGAGGACTACACGATGTACATCAATCCATTCGAAAGAATGAAAAATTTAAAATTAAATACTGATGAAACAAATACAATAAATATGAAAAGCAATGATCGAAACATAAATTTATTACAAGGCAACAATGAAGATGGGGAACTAACAGGAGATTCTCTAAAGAATAATAATCATAATATTGAAACTAATGAACTTAAGATTGATGGAATTACATTATCAAGTTTTGAAATTATTCGTGATTTAATGAAAATATTTAAAGAAAAAAATAACGAAATGCAGTTTTTCTTAGCAGTTATGGACAAAGGAAATTGTGATTCAATGTCTGAAATTGTTACTTCATTTTTTTCAATGCCGCTTGTTAATATTGATTTATTACGTATTGAGTTATATGCTTCACCATTTTTATTTCTACTTAAAAAAATTATTAAAGGACTACCGAAAGTTAATTTAGAAGATAAAAAAGTTTTATGAGATCGTGTTAAACTATTTGCACGAACTTTAAAACAAAGTGAATCGTTAGAACAAGTTAATGATTCGAATTCAATTGTAATTGTTAATGAGTTAGAATTTGATGATCCATTAGAATATATTAGAAAAGAATTTGAAGAAATTCTACGTGCTTATGACATTACAGAAAATATTGTAGTAATTTTTAATAATATTGATTTAGTGGAATATGTCAAATTTAAACAAATATTTAGTCTAGTACAAGCTATTTTTAAAGGAATTTTACAGTTTAAATTTATTGCTGGATTAAATCCACTTTTAATTGAAACTTATGTTAAACAAATGTATGGCAATTATGCAACAGACCAATTGGTTGCGCATGAAGTTAGTGTTTATAACAAACGATATATTATTAAAAATGAGGATGATAATGTCGTTACTAAAGAACCAACAAAAGAAGCAGTTGATTCTTATCATCCAATGTCAGATTTTGCTTCTGTTTCTGTTAAAACAGAAGATGAGGATGATGAAACGATTGGCTTTGATTATTGATCTATGCGCGGTGGAAAGTAAATAGAGGAGGATAATTAAAATGTTTGTGTTTTTAGTAACATTAGGGTGAAGCATAATGATAATTGGAGCGATAGTTCAAATTTTTATTGCTATTTTAAACCTTTTGGTAATGCAATCTGTTGCGCTTCCATCAATTTTAAATTCAATGAATGATATTTTCCAAAAATCAATTTTTAAACAAGAACAAATTTTAAGTTATTTAACAGGAGATATTTGAGGATATACAATTATTGCTTTAACAATTTTTGTTGCATTATTAGTTATTACATTAGTATCAGTTCAACTGCATCGTGTTAAAAAAGGGCAATTAATTGCAAAACCATATATTAAAATGATCTTTGTTACATTAATTATTGCAGCACTAATTTATGGGAAAGTAGCAGTATTAATATTAGCAGCATTAATGTTTATTGGTTTATTATTCATTGAATCATCATTATTTGATGTTGAGTTTTTACAAAATTTTGTTGAAGAACGAAATATGATTGTTATTTATCACCAAGATAAAAAACTTGAAAGAGAGGTAAATAAAGAGGGAAAGTACCATGGAAGCGTAACTTTGGGAGTTGACGCGACTATCGCAGGGATCGGAGAAACCGAAAGAAATTTCAAAAACAATGATTACGTAAGAGAGGATGATAGTAAAAAATTATCTCATCAAAAATCAAATTCATTTTTTTCATCAAATGAATTAAATAATTTATTTAATTCTGATAAAAATGATGTTGATGAACATGAATTAGCAAATTTAATTAATGATATGACACAAACTATGACAAATCCACCAAAACCAGCGGTTTTTGAAACAAAATTAAATACAACGGAAACTAATTTAAAGCAAAACGAGTCTAAAGAATTATCAAAACCACCAGTTGTTAATGAAGTTGAGCAACAGGAAACATCAAAATTGGAATTAGAGCAATTAGAAGAGCAAAATTCATCAAATGATGATTACTCACAAGGTGAAACAGTTGCGGAAATCCCTCTTCCATTCTTGGATACCAAATCAAATGATGATTATAAGTTCAATGCTGATATTAAAGGTTTTGTTGATAAAACGGTTGTAAACGAAAATAATGATTTTAATGAATCAGAAGATGAAAAACTAAATTTTTCTTTTTTAGATGATGAATTTTTAAATTCATCATGAGCAGCAGACAAAACAATGACAAGAAAAGAAAAGAGACTTTATAATAAATGAAGTGAAATGCAGCAACAGGCTCTTAATATTAAACAAATGGTAGAAGAAGAAGTAGAAATAGCAGAAGTAAAACTTAAATTTATTAAAAAGAAAGCTAAAATTTATAATGTCCTTGCTAAACAAGCAAATGGATTAGTAAAAAAATTGAAGTTAGGACCAGAGCATGAATTAAAATTAATGCGTATTGCTGAAATATTTAGTAATAATTCACAAGCCACAGTTGATTTTCTTAATGACCAAATTTTAGCAACAGATAGTAATGTAATTGATAATGTCTTGAATGACAACATTAATATTGATGAGAAGTTTAATGAATCATCAGAAAATATTAGTTTAGAAATTAATACTTTTAATAATGTTGTAGATAATGATAAAACAAAAAAAGAGATAGAAATTATGAACAACAATATTAAACTAGAAAACCAAGAAATACAACGTACAGGAATTATTTTTATTCCATCTGACCATAATATTGATAAATTAAAAGGAGAATTATTACCTGATATTAAAACATCAGATGATGAAGAATCAAAGACAGATAATGTTTCAGATAATTATGATTATCCTTTTGCTGAACTAGTAGGGTTAGATGATTCACAAGTTGAGCATAATGATGAAATTAATTCAGTTGTAAATGAAAATAATTATGATGATGAAATAAAACCTTCTGAAAAAAATGACCTTTCAGAACTATCAGCTGAGCAACAAACAGAAGAACAAATAGAAAACAATTTGGCAGAGTTAGTTGAAAATGAAATAAAACCAGAAAATGAGTTAAAAACTGATGCAATTAATTTAGAATTAACTCCTGATCCACTAGATACATCATTAGGAAACAATATGGCAACAGATATATTTAATATTCCAATGAATGAAAAAGAAAATACTATTTTAAGAAAAACAGAAGATAGTACACTTGCAGAAATACTTACAACAAATGCTGAAGCAACAAATCAATTAGAAGATAAGACAGATGAATCAAATGAAAATAAAGAAGAAACTCATCAAAGTCAATTATTGCATGATGTTGCCTCAAGTGAAATAAATGAAACGCTACAATTAGAAATTAAGCCAATTTTAAAAGAAGAAGTGTCATATAGTTTAGATGAATTAGATGATAAAATTATAAATGGTGATTTTTCAAATTTGGATGATGAAGTAATTGAATACTTTAATCAGCAAAAACCAGAACCTATTAAAGAAACAGTGTTTGCAGAAGAACCAGTATTAAAGGAACAAGCACCACCATTACAACAAGTTATGCCAAATGATTTTGAATGTCGTTTTGAAAAAATTGAAGAATTAATTAAAGATTCAATTAACTTGCATACAGAACACACAAAAACATTAGGAGAAGTACAAGAGCACTTAAAAACTTTAACTTTAAAAGTAGAATCATTAGAAATAAAATCAGCTGATTTTGCAAAAAAAATTAAAGATGTTAAAACTAAAAAACATATTAAACATCATGGTGTTGTACCGATTGATCAATTTTATCCTCAAATTAGTGATATTAATTTAGTATCAACACGTTATAATTTATATAATAAAAAAGGATATTCTAACACATATGGAGTTGCTAATTCTAGTGAAAGTTCATATGTCTTAGGTAATTATTATCGAACTAAAAATGGTAGTTCACCTCAAGAAGAAATAAGTGTAAATAATAATCAATTTGCTGACTATAATCACCTTAATTTACATAATATTTCCAAATATACTAAACAAGATATTCCTTTTGAAATTTGTAAAAAAAAATAACAAATAAAAATTATTATTTTGTTGATTAACATTGTAAATAATTTTATTAATAATTTTATTAAAAAAGTTAAATTTAAGTTAATTAAATTTAACTTTTTTTATTTAGAAAGTAGTTTTTCTTTTCATTCGTTTAAAAATATGTTAAAAATAGATTAGCAATGAGATATTGCATTGTTAGGGCATTAAACATAATAATTTAAGTATGAAAGGAAATATTCAATTGCCGAATAATAATTAATTAAAAAATATAATTTATTAATAATTAAATTTATTAATAATTAATAGTAAATGGGAGGAAATAAACAATGATAAAATTGCTCAGTGTTTTTGTAGCAGCAACTTTGCTAAATGGTTCGAGTCTTTTTCTTGTTGCATGTGCCAAAAAATATTATTTCGATAGTAATATTTGAGTTATTACCGATGCTGGTATTGTGACCGATGCATCTTTTAATGAATCAGCATGAGATGGAGCAAGTAAATATGTTGTTTCACAAAAAGATAAAGAAATTTTACCATCAAAGTGAAAAACAAGTCGTTATCGAGTTAGTTATTATGAACCAGCAAGTCAAACACCATCTGACTTTAAAACAGCTTATTTAACAGCATATATTGCCGGAGCAAAAACATTAATTTTACCAGGTTTTGTTCATGGTAATACAATTGGATGAGGCGCTGAATTAGCTGATAATTTAATTTATATTGATGGAAGTAGTCAAAATATTCATTTAGGAATGGACCCCAAAAAACCCTTAGCAACAAATGTTGTTGGAATAAGTTATGAAGCTGAATCCTCTGGTTTTTTTGCCGGAATTGCAGCAGCATTATGATTAAATGCTAATCAAAGTAAATATCCTTCGGGTTTAAAAATATCTACATATGGTGGAATGGATAATCCTGATGCTGTTTCAAATTATATGTGAGGTTTTTTAGTAGCTGCTGATGTTTTTAATACAATCATTAGTAACAACAATTTTCCAAACTTATTTAAAATTAGAGCAGATATTTTAGCACAAGTTCAAAAAATGAATCCAGCAATAACTTCTTTACAAAAAGTTGAAAAAGTACAAAATGTTATAAAAAATAATGAATCATGATTTTCACAATCATTTGAAGTTGGACATGGGAAAGATATTTCAGATGAATTACTTTCTCGCAGAGCAAGCATTATTTTCCCTGTTGCAGGTCCACAAACCCAAGATACTATTGGCCGAATTAAATATAATAAATCACCAGCTAAAGTTATTGGTGTGGATACAGAACAATCTAAAATTTATGGAGAAGACATAATTGTAACAAGTGCTTTAAAAGAAATTGTAACTTCAACCCAAGAAGCTCTACAAAATATTTATTCGGATAAATGTGGTTATCAATCTAATAGTAATACTTGAGATAATAATAAAGTAACATCGGAATGTTGAATTAATACTGACCAATCATCAGTACAACATCCAACTTGAACAGGGATTGAAACAACAAAGTCAATTAATGAAAATACTGTTAATTTTATTCATAATAAAACTGATGATTTAACAAAGGATACAGCATTTGATAAGATCATTAAAGTATTACAAGATGTTTATTCACGAGGAATTGGTGATATCCCTCCTGTTGCAGCGAAAGTATTTACAACAACATTATTAAATACATATCAAAATAGTGATACATTGAAAGCTTATATTTTAGATGCAATTGAGGCTGCTTTGTAATAGAAGGAAAGGACATAATATATGAAAAAAAATAATGAATATGTAATTGAAATGAATAATATTACTAAGGTTTTTGGTGATTTAATTGCAAATGATGATATTACCTTAAAAGTTAAAAAAGGAGAAATTCATGCTTTAATTGGAGAAAATGGAGCAGGAAAATCAACATTAATGAGTATTTTATTTGGTTTGTATGAACCAACAAAAGGAGAAATCCTTATTAATGGAAAACCAGAATATATTAATAATCCTATTAAAGCAAATCAATTACGGATTGGTATGGTTCATCAACATTTTAAATTAGTTGATATTTTTACTGTACTTGATAACATTACGTTAGGATATGAACAGCTAAAAGGGAAAGTATTTTTAGATCGTTCAAAAGAAGCCCGTGATATTGCTCAAATTGCAATTAAATATAATTTGCAAGTTGATTTTGGTTCAAAAATTGCAAACATTTCAGTTGGAATGCAACAACGGGTTGAAATTTTAAAAATTTTGTATCGTGGAGCAGATATTTTAGTTTTTGATGAACCAACAGCTGTGCTAACCCCACAAGAAATTGAAGGTTTATTGAATATTATGCTAGCTTTAAAAAAAGATGGGAAAACCATTATTTTTATCTCCCATAAATTAGATGAGGTGAAAAAAATTGCTGATCGAGCAACGGTTATTCGGCGTGGAAAAGTTGTTGAAACTTTTAATGTGCAAGATAAAAATGAAAAAGAAATTGCTGAAGCAATGGTTGGACGTAATTTAGTTGAAATTAAAAATTCAGGGCAAGCACCACAAGAAGATGTTTTATTAAGAATTGAAAACTTATCAGTGAAGAAAAAAGGTCTAACGCGTTTGATGGCTTTAGATGATTTTAATTTAACCGTTCATGCGGGAGAAATTGTTGCAATTGCTGGAGTAGAAGGAAATGGACAGACCGAATTAGTGAATGTCTTAACCGGATTAGAAAAAGGAACCTCGGGGGAAATAATTTTTAATGATATTAATGTAACCAAAAAAAGTATTTATGAGCGCTATCAAAATGGAATGTCCCATATTCCTGAGGATCGTCATAAATATGGCTTAATCTTAGAATTTAATGCAATTAATAATGTTGTTTTACAAAATATTAATCAAAAGCCATTTTCAAATTGTGGTTTATTAGATAAAGGAGCAATTCAGTTATATGCTCAACAAATTGTTAATAAATATGACGTGCGAGGTGCAAATTCTGGATTTGCTGTTACACGTAGTTTATCAGGAGGTAATCAGCAAAAATTAATTATTGGGCGAGAGTTATCACGGCAACATAATATTTTAATTGTTGTCCAACCAACAAGAGGCTTAGATGTTGGGGCAATTGAATATATTCATAATAAAATTTTAGAAGAAAAAGCACAGGGGAAAGCAGTCTTATTAGTTTCATATGAATTAGAAGAAATTATGAGTTTAGCAGATCGCATTGTTGTTTTACATAATGGACGCATTACTGGTGAAGTTGCTGGCAATAAAGTTAAACGTGAGGAAATTGGTTTAATGATGGCAGGAAGATATCAAAAGAAAGGAATAAAAATTAATGCAAACACAAATTAAAAATTATGGGTGATTATTAAAACAAAAAACAAGAATTTTTTTTCGTTCAAATGAATTTAAAACTAAAATGAATTATTTTAAAGCATCTATTTGTGCAATTATTGCAGGAGTTCTTCTTAGTTTTATTATTATTGGTGCAAATGCATCAGATCCATTATTATTTTTTAGTTATGTTTTTCGGTTAGCTTTTCACCCATTATTAAAAGATTCAACATTAACTTATTGAGCAATTTATATTGTTGCAGGATTAGCTGTTGCGGTTGGTTTTAAAGCCGGACTATTTAATATCGGTGTTCCTGGCCAAATGTTATTAGCGGGTAGTATGACAATTGTTTTAGGTTTAAAAAACCCAGCAATTAGTCAAGGTGCTGGTGTAATTGGAGCATTATTTATTTCAATTATTGCTGGTGCAGCGTTAGCAACAATTGCAGGAGCATTAAAAGCTTATTTTAATATTCATGAAGTTGTTTCAACAATTATGCTAAATTGAATTGTTTGATATGTTATGAAATGAATGTTTATGAATCCAGCGCATGGAATGTGAAATTCAAATCAAAATTCAACAATTGATATTGTGACAACAGCCCCAAATTTTAATTTAGTATTGAATGGACAACTGTGAATTATTCCGTTTATTATTGCAATGTTACTATTAGGAATAATTGTTTTTATTATGAATTATACTGTTTTAGGGTTTCAAATTAAAGCAGTTGGAAAATCAAAAAATGCTTCTTTATATGCTGGAACAAATGTCAAAGCATATACTATTGTTTCAATGGCACTATCAGGTGCTTTATCGGGCGTTTTAGGAATGTTATATTATATGACGCAATCAACAGTATTACAATTTACAACAGATGCATTACCAGTTGTTGGATTTGATGCAATTGCTGTTGCATTAGTTGCTTTTACAAATGGGTTTGCTATTTTACCAATTGCTTTACTATGAGGAATTATTAAAACAGCTGCTTTGCAAGCAACGCAATTACCTGATTTTCAAATGTCAAAACAGATGGGTCAATTGATTTTTGGAATTATTATTTATATGACTGCAATTTCTACTTTATTTATTTATTTTAAACCAATCTTTTGATTGCATCGTTGATGAAATATTCAACACAATGTAGAATGAAAGCAAGAATATAATAAATATCAAGCACAAATAAAGGATTATCAAAAACAAATTAAGAATACAAATAAAATGTATCGAATTAAAATGCAAGAATTAAAAAAACAAGGAACTAAAGAAGAAATTAAAGCATATCGGAATGAAATTAATGATCAATTGACTTTATATGCTGGAAAAATTACCACTTTAAAAACAGAAATTTGTTTTTTTGAAAATTTAAAATATAAAGAAGCAACAAAAATTGGACAATGTGGTCTTAAAACAAAGTATAAATTAGCAACATTTATTGCCCTTGGTTCGGCATTAGATCATTTTGTACAAGTAAAAAATGAATATTTATTAAAAAAACAAAAAATTAGTTTTTTAAAAAATAATTATTATCAAGCAGTATGGAAAGTAAAAGGACAAGGAAAACAAGAATTATCACAGTTTTATAATTTGCCAAAAAAAGAATTGTATGCTAAATTAGCACATTTACAGTCACAATATGCTGACTTAGTGCTAAAGCAAGAGGAAACTATTAAAAAATTGCGTGAAAGTTATTATCCTGTTTTTAATCAAATTCAACAAAAATATTTAAATGATTTTAAAAAATTGCAAAAAAAAGAAGCAATGATTACTAAAAAATTAAATCAAGAAATTAAAGCATTAAAGCGTCAACAATGTCATGAAATGTATCAATTTAGAATAACAAATTATCAAAGCAAGAAAAAAATTAAACGGGAATTAAGAGTGATTAATCGTCAAATAAAAGGAGATGTTAAGGTTCAACAAGAAGTGGCATTGTTAAAACAAAATTTAAAACTGCAATTAAAAGAGATGAAACAACAATTTAATATTGAATATCAAGTTATGCGTAAAAAACATAAAACAAAGATGCCACAGTGAAAAAATGAATTAAATCAAAAATTAAAGCATATTAGAAAAGTTGTTTCAGAAGATAATAAAATTTTAAAAGCAGAATATCATCGTCAAAATGCCACTTATCAAGTGCAAAAAGGAGGAAAAAAATAATGGAAGCAGTTTCACAATTATTTGCTAATGGGTCAGTTCTTTTTGCCGTATTATTAATTGCCGCAATGGCGGGTTTGTATTCAGAACGAGCAGGAGTTGTTAATATTGCTATTGACGGAATGATGATCGTTGGTGCATTAGTCTATGCGTTGCTTGGAAAAGTATTATCACAATATGGTAATGGAATGCAGATTATTGCTTTATTAATTGCCGCAATTTGTGGTGGAACCTTTGCCTTATTACATGGTTTTGCTTCAATTACTTTAAAAGCACAACAAGTAATTTCTGGAACGGCGTTAAATTTATTAGCAACTGGAATTGGATTATTTTTTGTTAGTATTCCATCCTTAGCAGCTGGAAATATGATTAAAACAGGATTTAGTACAATTGGGATTGATTCATATCAAATTATTAATATTTTCTTAATTATTGCAATTGCTTTAGCAGTTTTTACCTTTGTTTTCTTTAGATTTACAAAAACAGGTTTACGTTATGTTGGATGTGGTGAGAATCCTAATGCAGTTGATGCAGCGGGAATTAATGTAATTAAAACAAGATATAAGGCAGTTATTATTTCTGGATGTTTAGCAGGACTAGCAGGGGCAATGTTTACCCATTATGTTTCTGGACAATTTCGTGGTGATGTTCAAGGACAAGGATATATTGCTTTGGCAATTATGATTTTTGGACAATGATGAATTCAATATATTACATTGGGAGCAGTTTTATTTAGTTTTTTAATTGCTTTAGCAGGAACATTATGACGTTTTGCTGATTGAAATATTGCGGATCCATCAAATCAATTATTAAAAATTTTACCATTTGTCTTTGCATTAGTAACAATGGTCATTTTCTCGAAATATTCTAAAGTACCAAAAGCATCCGGAATCCCATTTGATAAATCATTACGATAAAAACAACCGATATTGGTTGTTTTTATTTATATTTTCTTATTTTTTTTATAATTAATGTATTCTGAGGATATATTCTGTAAAAAATAAGGGGAAAAACTATTTATGAAAAAACTATTCATTATTTTTAGTGTTGTCGGATTATTTATCACTGGAATAACTAGCAAAATTACAAGTTGTCGAATGATCAAATATCGTGATGCTAATTATAGTAATTCAAATTTACAAAATGATATGTTAATTTGGATGAAAATTGCCAGTGATGTTAGTAATGAGATAACAAATTATGATAACAATGGAAATATTAAAAATTCAAACAAATTTCCAGAATTAAATCAGTTTTATAATTTAGTTAATCAACATAATCAGTCACTTGTTCTTGACCGTTCAAATGCTCAGATTAATTTAGGATTAAGAAAGTTTCAAAATGAATTTAAGGAAATATTTCAAAAATTAACTGTTAAAATTAGTGAAACATATCAAAATTATTTTAATACTTTAGAGAGAAAACCATTATATTATCTTGAAGAAGAAGATAAATTTACTTTAACTTATGTTGATTTAGATAAAATTAATAAATTAACTAATACTGCAACAACTGGAGTTCGGGCAGTTCAAATTCAGTATGAGTTTATGTTAGATTTAAGTTTTAAATCCTTAAGACAAATCCGGACATTTACAGTTACTTATGTAGTTACAAATGAACCAAATGAAATTAAAAAAATTTTAGAAAAATCAATTGAAAAAATCAAAAAATATTTAATTAACTTTTTTAATAATTATGAAGATGTTATAGTTAATCAAAATAATGAATTCAAATCAATTTATGATGATTTTGAAATTAATTATAATAATAATGTTAAACCATTAGATAAAATTTTTATTAAACAATTTAATGAAAAAATTAAGAAAAATAATGCAATTAACCAAGAAATTCGAGAGGCAATTGCTTTTGATAAAACTGGTAATAAATATTTAATGCGACTAATTTTAGGAACCGTAACTGCTGAAAATTTAGGACAGTTACCTGAAACATCTGACATTGGTAATTAACAACTAGCCTTATGAGCATGAGAAGGAATAACCCCGCCCGGTTTAACTGCTGAAAATTTTGTTACAGCTTATAAAAAAAGTTTACCTATTTTTAATGTCAATGATGACCATATGATATTAGCTAGATTATCTGTTAATTTAAATTTTATTTCACTGTATGGTTTACCATTAGCTGGAACATTAAAAATAGATGGTAAAAATTTTGAAAGTAATATTTTAATTAGTCGCCAAGGTTTAGATAATAAATTAATGAATTTTGGGAAAATAATTGTTGCTTTTCATAAATATTATCAAGTTGTGCATTTTGTAATCGAAGTGCAACAAATCAACTTTGAAAAGAGTTGATTTTTTATTGAAAAGAAACATTATTTTATTTTGCGGTCCTTAGTAATTAAGTATGGAAAAGATATTGTTATTAATACTGTAAATAAGATAGTAATTAATAATGTAAAAGAAAATGAATAAATTACCGCTAATAAATTACGCGGATAATTTATTCAATATAGTTTATTTTGAGCGTAGCGAACACGCGAAGCGTGCCGCAATATTTTTAGAGAGGATATGTAATATGCCAACTTGATTAACGACAATATTTAGTGTTGTTATTGTATTAGCAATTTTTCTTTATTTTGGTTTATTAATTTACCAAAAAATTCGTCAAATTCGAGTAAAGAAAAAAGATAAAAAAGAAATTGAAAGAAAGGAGAGTAATAAATAATGTTAGGTATGTATTTAACAACAGCGTTTAATTTTTTAACAGCATCTACACCTAAAACTATGACTGAGGGTATGACTGGGATTTGAACGGGTTTGACTAGTGCATTATGAAAAGTTAAAGAATGTATAACAAATATTTTACCTGAGATAATGGTTTTCTTAGGTGAAGCGTGAATTATATTAATTCCATTTGCTATATTTTGTATTATTAAAATCTTAAACTTTTTGGCTGTATAAATTATTTTTGGGTATTTACTATATTTTAAGAAATTATGGAATAAATAATCCATATACCTAATTTAAAGATACCATATTTAATTTTATTGTCAACAAATTTTTATATTTTTTTTAAATTTAATCACAACAAAAAATGCATTTTTATTAAAATTATTTAATTTAAAAATAAAATTAATAAAGATGTAAGTTTTGTTGTTCAGTTTTATTAAAATTATTATATAAAATACTATTATTTTCTGGTGGTTTTTCTGATTGTTTAAAATCCTTAATATTATTTCTAAATTTTAGCATACTAGTATTCAATTTATTTTTAACAGTTTTTTCGCTATAAATTCCTTTTTTAGAAAATATCCCCTTACCATAATGTGAAACATCACCCTCCATATGACAACCAATATTATTTCATAATGTTTGATTTTTAATACCCTCTTCGTTATTTTTAATTAAGTTAATTGTTTTAATAAAATATTCTTTTTTTGAATCGGGAATAAATGGCTTGCTCTCTTTTAAACACTGTAATAATTCCTCATATTTTCCATTATAAAAATAATAAATAGCATTATCAAATATTTTTTTAATTTCTGCGTTTTTGCTTTGAAAAGGAAATAACTTTTCAAACCTACTTTTAAGATGAAATTTGTCTATTGTATAATGAACTTTGTTATTAGGAAAACGATTTGCAATAACTTTTTTAACCCCTTTAATTCAATCTGCTCCATCACCTAAAATCATAATTTCGGTATCATCTTGAATATTATAATTACTTATTATCAAAAGTATTAATTTAACAACAAAACGGG
>NZ_PUUH01000184.1:0-11571 GCF_002968355.1 Spiroplasma sp. ChiS
ATGGTGACAACTTTTTTAATAAAACATATGAAGATTTGAATAGATATGCTGTTGGAGAAATTGCATATAGGTTAGAAAATATAGATGATCTTATTTTTCAAAATTATAAAAATGATGATAAATTTAAACATTATCGAGTAAAAGATAATATTAAAAGAACATTAATTACTTTAAAAGGTAAAATAACGTTTAACAGACGAAGATATACGTTTAACAGACGAAGATATTATAAAATTAACCCAATAACAGAAAAAGAATAATATATTTTTATTTTAGATGAATTTTTACTAATTAAAAATTGACAAAAAGTAGGAAATGATGTTAAAGAAAGAATTTTATTGTTTTTAAGTGATGATAAAAAATACCGCGATATTTTAGATGCCTTAGAACAAGCAAAAATTAGTTTAATGACAATTTCAAATACAAAAAAACGCAACAACAAACGACAAATATTATATTAATAATACCACTATTAAAATAAAAGTTCCGCATACTTTATATATTCAAATTGATGGAACTTTTCTTAAAATAGAATACGATAGAAAAAAGGTTAAAAAACACACCTTATTATCTACTGTTCATACTGGTTATGATCAAGAAAAATCAACCGAAAAAAGACATGTAATTGCAAATAAGTTAGGTGTTTACGAAATAGATAATATTCCAATTTATATTTCTAAAAAAACAAAATTAACCCGTTTTGTTGTTAAATTAATACTTTTGATAATAAGTAATTATAATATTCAAGATGATACTGAAATTATGATTTTAGGTGATGGAGCAAATTGAATTAAAGGGGTTAAAAAAGATATTGCAAATCGTTTTCCTAATAACAAAGTTCATTATACAATAGACAAATTTCATTTAGTAAAAAGATTTAAGGATTTATTACCCCACCGAAGAATAATTAAAGAAAATGAAGAAACTTTTAAACAAGTTGTTGATTATTTTTATAATGGAAAATATTATGAATTATTACAATGTTTTAAAAAAAAGTAAGTCATTTATTCCTAGTTCTAAAAAGTTTTTAAGAAAAACAATTAATTTAATTAAAAATAACGAAGAGGGCATTAAAAATCAAACATTATGAAATAATATCGGTTGTCATATGGAGGGCGATGTTTCCCATTATGGTACGGGTATATTTTCTAAAAAAGGAATTTATAGCGAAAAAACTGTTATAAATAAATTGAATACTAGTATGCTAAAATTAAGAAATAATATTAAGGATTTTAAACAATCAGAAAAACCACCAGAAAATAATAGTATTTTATATAATAATTTTAATAAAACTGAACAACAAAAATTACGTCTTTATTAATTTTATTTTTAAATTAAATAATTTTAATAAAAATGCATTTTTTGTTGTGATTAAATTTAAAAAAATATAAAAATTTGTTGACAATAAAATTAAACATGGTATATTTAAGTTAAGTATGTGGATTATTTATTCCATAATTTCTTAAAATATAGTAAATACCCCAAAATAATTTATACAGTCGAATTGAGAGCAAAACAAAAATTAGAAGTCGCATTACCTTACTTATGAAGCTTTATTGATAGCAATAAAAAAGATGCAATAGAGGCAATAACAAACAGAGAAGATATTAAAAATATTAAAATTAAAGAAAAACTTGTTAATTTAGTAAAAGAGTTATCTAGTGAAAACTTAACAATTGCAAAAACTAATAAAACTAAAATTTTAATTGAAGGATTTAATAGCATTATAGTTACTATAAATTTTTCTAAAAATGAATACAATGCAACAATCAAACTAGGAAATGTTAAACTTGAAACAGAATAAATTGTTGGATATAAAATGCTTTGTATATAATTTATACAAAGCATTTTATATCCAACTTAATAATTTTTATAGTTAGTTTTTACTTTGCTATATTTTAAAAATAATTTATAATTAAATAAGGTGATAATATGCAGACAAAAATAAAAGATTTATTTTACTTAGATACAAAAAGAGTTGTTGCAATGGCAATTGTGATTGCTTTATATGTTTTATTGTCATGATTAAGTAAAATAATGAATTTGACAGTTTTTCCAGTTGCTTCGTTTTTGAAAATTGAATTAACTGATTTTTTAATGTTATTAGCTCTTCGTTTGTTTGGTATTATTTATGCTACTTTTTTAACTATTAGTGTTAGTTGGTTAAGAATTGTTTACTTAGCTAATACTCCAATTGATGTATTTGCTTTAATGTTATCTGATTTAATCTTTTTATTAGTTTTTTGATTAGGTGATAACTTTTTCCGAAAAGGAATTAATCGCTTGTTTAAAAATAATTTTTCAAAAAAAACTGATTATTTAATTACAACAATAAATGTTGGATTAGCAACAATTACTGTTTCATTTGTAATGGCATTATTTAATTGATTATTTATTTATGATATGTATGCTCATTTTTTAAATCTTTCCCGTGAAATAGTACAAGGATTTAAAAGTATTTTAGTACCAATAATTATTCCTTTTAATTTATTGAAATTTACAATTAATAGTATTGTTTTTATCTTAATTTATCGCGCAGTAATTCACCTGCAAAAGCAATTTATAATAATAAAACCAAGAAAAGAAGTAACAGAAGCATTACATGATTATAATATTATTGATGAAATTTATTTTTAAAAAAGCAAACTTATTTTCTTGAAAATATTCTTTAATTTATGTTATCATTTCTATGGTATGCCCACGTAGCTCAGTAGGAGAGAGCATGCGCCTTCTAAGCGTAGGGTCGGGAGTTCGAATCTCTCCGTGGGCGCCATTTTTTAAATTGTAATTAAATTAAAAACCTTATTTAATCATTTAAATAAGGTTTTATTTTTTTAAAATTGTTATAATAATATAAATGATTATTTTTTTCTAAGGAGGATTTATTAAATGCAAACACCATTGAATTATTATGATGAATTAATTGATGAGATTAAAAAATTAATTAGCAATTATGATTATAATGGTGCCTTTGTTAAAATTAATGATGAATTAATGATGCCTTATATTCCTCAACAAGTTGAAACAGTATTGAGAAGATTATTACAAGAAGTTAATGAAAAAATGCAAAAGCAAAAACCAAGAGAAACAACAGTTTGAACATTAGCAAAAATTAGTGATATTTTAGCAAATCCAGCTGATGAAGAAACACAATTATTAGCTTTTCAATATTTAAAAGACCAAAATTTACGACAAATTTTACCAGTAATTCGTAAATATTTTTTGAATAAAAAAGTAACTGATTTTGCAAAGATTTATTTATTATACTTATTAAAAAAACAAGAAATTACAGAAATCTTTGAAGTGAAAAAAACAAATGGCACTTTTCAATTGAATCCAAGCCAAATAATACCATATAAAGAAAATGAACAAGTTAAGACCATAATGAAATTATTAGACCAATGAGTTTATAATGATAATCCTAGTTTATATCATACTTGCTTATATTTGCTAGAAACATACTATTATAACTTATATCCTTATTTTTTAGAAAATAATGAAGAAAAAGAATTAACGGTTGCCATTATATATCAAGGTCATCGGATGTATGGTGAGCAAATAGTAGTCCAAGATTTGGTAGAACAATTTAAAGTCCAAATTGAAATAGTAAAAAAATATCTTCCTTACTTAGAACAAGAAGGATTATAAAATAAATTATTATTTAGAAATAAGTCATAAAAGCAAAATAAATTGGGGAAAAAAGTTATTTAAAGTCATTCTTTTTGTTATAATAAATTATGTGCAATAATTAGTTAAGGAGTAAAATATGAAATTTAAAGCGGAAAAAATACAAGATAAAGGAATTGGAAAATGATATGTAATCATTGATGGTACAGAATGAACAGAATATATTCAAAAAGCTGAAAAAAAAGCAGCAGAGCAATTAGAGGTCCCTGGTTTTCGAAAAGGGAAAGTACCTACCGATTTAGTTAAAAAACATTTAACTGAAGCAAAAATTTTAGATGCAGCGCATCATTTAGTTGTTAATAAAGCTTATAAGTTTGCATTTGATCAAAAATCAGATATTGAACCATTTTCATCACCAGTTCCAAGTGTACAAAAAATTAGTAAAACAGAATATATCTTACAATTAGAATTTGATTTAAAACCAGAAGTTAAAATTAGTAAGTATACTAGTTTTACTGATAAACAGTTAAAGAAGACAAAAATTGAAGTTAAAAAAGCAGAGATTGAAGATAATATTAATCAATTACGTAATCGTTTTGTAATTTTTAAACCAAAGATAACAGAAATTACAACTGGAGACACAGTAATTTTTGATTTTGAAGGTTTTGTTGATGGAAAACCATTTAAAGGTGGTAAAGCAAGAGATTTTACGTTAGAGATTGGTAGTGGTCAATTTATTCCAGGCTTTGAAGATGCCATGATTGGTTTGAAAACAGGTGATAAGAAAGAAATTAATGTTACTTTCCCAGCAGATTATCATGTTGAAGAATTAAAAGCAACTCCTGCTATTTTTAAGTTAAATATTAAGGAAGTTAAAACAAAAGAATTACCAGAATTAAATGATGAATTAGCAAAAGATGTTAATTTAAAAGGCATTGATACATTAGCTAAATTGGAAGTGCATGTTAAAAATAATATTTATGAGCAATTATTAAAACAAGAATATGATCATTTTATTGGTAATTTATTCCGCTTAATTGCAGAAGATTCAAAGATTGCTTTACCAGAATCAATTATTCGTAAAGAAGCAAATCAATTAAAACATGAATTTGAACAAAAGTTACAAGGTCAACAGCTGGATATGAAAACTTATAAAAAACGAACAGGAATGTCAGAAAAAGATATTTTTAATGAGTTATTTAAAGACGCTAAAAATCGTTTAGAAAATGGTGTTATTGTTGATGCAGTTGTTCAAAATGAAAATATTACGGCAACTGAAGCAGAAATTGATGAACAATATGAAAAGTTAGGAAAACAATTTGGAATTGATGGTAAAACATTAAAAGAAACAAAATTAGTATCCGATCAACAAGTAAAAGAACAAGTTATTCATGATAAGGTATTTGCCTTTTTATATCAAAATAATGGTGAATAGAATAAAAACTAACATTATTGTTAGTTTTTTTATATAGTAGGACAATTTGAAGTAGTATGAAAAGTGCTAAATTTTCTTTCTTTTTGTGGTATAATAAAAGTATTATTAATTAAAAACTAGTATTTCTTCATTTTGGGATAAAGATATAATAAACAATAGGGGTGATGATTTTTTAAAAATTAGCACTTATCTATTGCAAGTGCTAATTTTTTTGTTATAATTTTTGTGTAACTTAAATTTATATTGCGATATTTTTTAAGATAAGATAAGATATTTTCAATATAAATGAAGAAAAGAAACAGGAGGTGTTTTGAAGATGGATTCAAAAATAACACATTTAAAAAATGTACCAGTTCTTGTAACACGGGGTAGTTATATTTTTCTAGGCTTTGAACAAGTATTAGAAGTAGGGCGAGATAAATCAATTTTAGCGGTAAATACAGCTAGCAAGGATTTTGATAATCATATTGTTTTAGTTAGTCAAAAAAAACCGTTAGAAGATAATCCAAAGTTATCTGAAATTTATCGAATTGGGATTTTAGCAGAGTTAAAAATTCGTAAAGTGTGGGAAGATGGTAGTTTAACAGTTAATTTTAAAGCAGTTGATCGGGTAAAAATTTTAGATTTACGCGAAGGAGCATTTTATGCTGCTGATATTGATATTTTGAAGTCATTTGTTAAATCAGAAGATAAAATTGTTGAAAAATTAACAGCTAATATTAAAGAATTAATGGAATTACAGGATATTTTGCCAGAAGATTTATTAGATCAAATTGGTGATTCAGTTGATGGGAATGAAGTTGTTGACACAATTGCCCAATTTTTACCATTTATTCCAGTGGCGAAAAAACAAGAAATTATTGAGGAATTAGATGTTGAAAAAAGGCTTCAAATTATTTTTGATCATTTAGTTAATAAACAACAAGCAAATGATATTGATAATAAAATTAGCAAAAAAATTAAAGAACGAGTTGATGAACAACAACGTGAATATTACTTACGGGAAAAATTAAAAGCAATTAAAGATGAATTAGATGAATTTGATGGTGCAGCTGATGAAATGAAATTATATAAAGAACGATTAGCAAATGAATTATTTCCAAAAAATATTAAAGAACGAATTGAACAAGAAATCACTCGTTATGAAGCATTGCCACAAGCATCAAGTGAATCAAATATTATTCGAACTTATATTGATTGAATGATGCAAATTCCATGACATGAAAAAACAGAAGAAAAAAATGATTTAAAATTTGCAAAAGAAGTGTTAGATAAATATCATTTTGGTTTAGATAAAGTTAAAGAAAGAATTATTGAATACTTAGCTGTTAAAACAATGACTAAATCTTTAAAAGGACAAATTATTTGTTTAGTAGGGCCACCAGGGGTTGGGAAAACAAGTTTAGCAAAATCAATCGCTGAAGCAACAGGGCGAAAATTTGTTAAAATGGCCTTGGGAGGCGTAAAAGATGAGTCAGAAATTCGTGGACATCGTAAAACATATATTGGAGCGATGCCAGGGCGTATTATTCAGTCAATGAAACGTGCTGGTTCAATAAATCCATTATTCTTATTAGATGAAATTGACAAAATGGCCTCAGATTATCGTGGTGATCCTGCTAGTGCGATGTTAGAAGTATTAGATCCAGAACAAAATTCAACATTTTCTGACCACTACTTAGAAGAAACATATGATTTAAGTGATGTTATGTTTTTTGCAACAGCCAACTACTATGATAATATTCCAGAAGCTTTAATTGATCGAATGGAAATTATTCAATTATCATCATATACTGAGTTGGAGAAATTCCATATTGCAAAAGATTATTTAGTGCCAAAAGTATTAAGTAATAATGGTTTAGCAGATGGACAATTAACAATTACTGATGATGCAATTAATGAAATAATTAAATATTATACGCGTGAAGCAGGAGTTCGTCAGTTAGAACGAGATTTAAATGCCGTTGCACGGAAATTTATTGTTAAGTTCTTAAATAAAGAAATGGTTAATTTAACAGTTAAACCAAACACTGTTAATGAACTATTAGGCAAACGTCGTTTTGAACATACTGAAAAAGAAAAAGAATCACAAGTTGGAGTTGTAACAGGATTAGCATATACTCAATTTGGTGGTGATATTTTACCAATTGAAGTTAATAGTTTCTTAGGAAAAGGTTCATTAGTGTTAACTGGAAAATTAGGTGACATAATGAAAGAATCAGCATCAATTGCATTAGACTATGTAAAAGCAAATTTTGGTAAATTTAACATTGATTCAAAATTTTTTGAAACACATGATATTCATATTCATGTTCCAGAAGGAGCAGTTCCAAAAGACGGTCCATCAGCTGGAATTACCTTAACAACAGCAATTATTAGTGCTTTAAGTAATCGACCGGTATCAAAAGATATTGGAATGACTGGTGAAATTACTTTGCGAGGACAAGTTTTACCAATTGGTGGGTTACGAGAAAAATTAATTTCAGCTAACCGTAGTGGTTTAAAAACAATTTTAATTCCACATAAAAATATTAAAGATATTGAAGATATTCCAAAAGAAGTTCAAGAAACATTGAATATTATTCCAGTTGGAACATATGATGAAGTTTTCAAAAATGTTTTTGGCACAAACTAGATTTTAAAATGTATCAAATTTGATACATTTTTATTTTCTTTTGTTTTAACTCTAAATTGACAAAATAAATTAAGTATAGTAGTATCTTGTTGTATATGATTTAAAAAATGGTTTTTTAAAGTACATGACTTATATTTATTAATCCTTAATAAATATAATAATGATAAAGGGTAAGAACTATGCGTGCTATGGTAAAAATTGAAAAATTAGTAAAAAAAAATTCTAAAAAATACCAGAAAACAAATTAAAAAACTTGCAAGAGCATTAGGCTTTAGTAAAAAGCAATCAATGCAAATTGCAACAAAAAATACACATAATTTAATAGAAACAATGGAAAATTATCAAAAAATTTCTAATTCAGACCAAAATCTAAATTTTGAACCAGGTTTTTTAAACAATATATCTTGATCTTTTTTGAATAATGATAGTACTAAAGATGAATATGAATATGAAATCCCAATTAAATTAAATAATACGCCAATTTATGAAAATATTCCATCTTCTAAAAATGAGCCAATCTATGATTATTTACCACCAGCTAAACCAGTTTCAGAATTAAAAAAAGAAACAATTGTTTCAGTTTCACAGTTAGATTCAGCAAAAGTTAGCAATGTGTATAAAAAAATAACAGAAAATAAAAATAGTATAGTAGAAGAAAATACTGTTGAAAGATAAAATGATAAACTAAGTTAAAATCTTTAAATAATATTATTTTTCTTTTAAATATTCGTATTAAATGTTTAAAATAATTTTATTTTTATTTATTTTAAAAATAAAAAATTTCTGATATAACTATTAGAAGGGTATTTTTAACAATTCATAACATATATTTAACGATAAAATGATTTAGAATTGCCAAAGGAGGTTTAATTTTAAAATTGTTGCTAAATTAATATAAATATGATAGAGTGAAAATGTATATGATTTAAAAATATAAATATTGATATTTTTAAAATAAATGACTTTAATTAATTATTTCATTAAAGTAATTAATTAAATATTTAAAAAAAAGAAGAATTTATGGAAATTACTTCAGGATTTAAAACAACTTTAAAAAAATATTACAAATCAATTAAAAAAAGAATTAATATATTTTTAAAAAAATTGGTTTTAGTAAAAAGAAAACCTATGAAGTATCAAACCAAGTTGTTACTGAAATGTATGGAACAATAGGTAGATATGTTCAAAAAAATATCGATGATCAAATTGAACCAAAAAGTTTCGGACAAGGAACAATTAAAAACAATTTGGAATTATTTAATCAAACAAGTAGTTTGCCATCATATAGTGAAGCAATCATAAATTCTCAGTCAGACAATCAAGTGAGTGGTTTGCCATCATATAGTGAAAGAAAATGAAATATATAGTTTATAAAATAGAAATTTTTCTAAATATTTTTATTTAAAATTTTATTATAAATAAAGACAATATTAAGAAGGGGTTAGGTTATTAAAAATCAAATTTACTACTTTAAATTTATTCAAAAATATACATATACATATTAGTTTTTACAGGCAATTAATATTTTAATTGCTTTTTTATTTTTTTAAAATAATAAGGTGATATATGATATTTATGCTATAATTTTTTTGTATATGGCCAAGGTTACTGGTAAATTACATTAATTTATTTTTTGGAAAAAATATGAGTGTAAGAACTTGACTATCTTCAGTAGCAATTTTATGTTTAGTTCTAGTTATTTATGAAATAATTTTATTAATAAAATATAAAAGAGCTCGGAAAAAAATTTTAGTAATATGCTAAATGAAACAATAAAAAATTCAAATAAAAATTTAATAAATAAAGAAAAAGATATTGAAAATATTAAAACTAAAGTAGTTAGCATTCTTAGTTATAAAGAAAAAATTAATATTATAGTATTAATTATTGGAATTGTAGGAATGTTCCTTTTTTCTACACTAAGTTTTTTATATGCATAAAAGTAAAAGATTTTCAAAACACCAAAAAGATAGTTTAATCGCTGCGTGTGTTTTTCCCGATTGCTAATATCTTTGGTACCATTATTATTTCATTTTTCAAAGTATGAAAAATGCCAGGTTTTACTTTTAGTAAATTTTTTCCTTATTTATGAAAATTTATGTCTGAAAATATCACTTTTGTCTTGATTTGCATTTTAGTTATTTCACTCCTTTTTTGATTAATTGCTTGTTTTATAATATTTGTTGCTGCAAAACATTTTGAAAAAACATATGTTAAAAAAACAGAAACATCAGAATATGGAGGAGCAAAATGAATTGTAAATGAACTAGACAAGAAAGGAAGTATTAAGGAATTTAATAAATTATATCCTGTTCATAATTTACATGATGTTAAAAATAAAGCAGGATGAGTAGTAAGATTTTTGAGAAAAAACAGTAAAATTAATTTTAATGTTCGTGGTAATACACATGCAATATGTTTAGGAACAACTAATAGTGGGAAATCACAAAAAATTGTAATGCCTTCTGCTATTTATAATAGTTGTTTACCAGAAAGATATAAACCATGTCTAATTTTTACTGATCTTAAAGGAGAATTATATGATGTTTTATCAAAACTATTACAAAAAAATGGTTATGAAGTACTAGTTTTAAATTTACGTGACCCTAAAAATTCGTCTTCTTGAAACCCATTGGCAATTTCTTACAAGTATTATTATGATTCAGTTACTATTGCAAAAGAGTTAAAATATTTTTAGTGTATTATGTAAATCTAAACTCCAAATTTATCTCTTGTTATTTTGATAATAACACTCTTTTAAAAAAATGCAACTATTTTTAAAAAAAATTATTTGTTAAATTATTTGTAAATTTATCTTAATTTTAGCAGACTGAAAAATAGTTTATTAAATTATTCAAATAAACTTATCTAAAATTCTCTGAAAATATCTCTTTTGCCGTTCTTCAATTTAAACAAGGCCGTAGTTTTTCATTTATAATATCAACTACTAAATTTATTTCTTGTTGCGTAACAGGATTAAAATCTGTTCCTTTACCATATCGTTTTCTAAATTCACGGTTCATTCTTTCAATTAAGGGTTTTTGTTTTGGTGAGCCAGGGTCACAATAATAAACATTAGAACCAGTAATCTTTTCCATCTCTTCAAATTTACTAAATTCTTTTCCGCGATCTGTTATTATTCCTTTAATTTTTCCAACTAAACCATTAATTCTAACTAATTCTTCAAGTTTTTCTAAAACTTCATTAGCAGTATGATTTTCTAATTTCATAGCAAAGTATTTTTTACTTGATTGTTCTACTAAAACTAAACAACTAGATTGATGGTTTTTTCCAACAACAGTATCCATTTCTAATCAACCAACATTAGAAACTTTATTTTCAATATCTCAAATTGACCTAAATCTTTCATCTAATTTTCCACGATTATCAGGTCTTTTCTTTGTTCTATTTTTTCTACCACCATTTAATAAATCTTTCTTTAACAAACCCAAAAGACCTAAATGAATTCATTTATAAAATGTTTTAAGACAAGCAGGAAATTTAATCCCAAACTTTATTAAAAATTGTTGAATAATTTCTGCTGGTGTATCACCCAAAATATTAAATCTTAAATTTAAAAATTCTTGTTGTTCTTCTGTAAATGTAAGTATTTTTTTAATACACTTCTGTCGTTTTTTATAATAATCATCATGTGCTTTACGATCATCATAATCTTCTATATTTTTAAATCGCTTAATTTCTCTTTTAACAGTATTAATATCTCTTCCTATTTGTCTTGATATTTCAGATAAATTAAGTATACCATTTTTCTTTTTGCAACTATCAGATAAAAATAAATCCTTAAAAAATCTTCGTTCATCATATTTTACATGTGTATAATCTTTCATTACTCTATATTTCCTCCAATTATTTT
>NZ_PUUH01000185.1:0-991 GCF_002968355.1 Spiroplasma sp. ChiS
AATGCACTAAAAAATGATTAAAGATTTAACAGGAGTTACTGTTAAACAAAATAAAATAAATGATTATGACACTTTGAACCGTTACCTTTTATTTAAAAGGAATTTATAAATAAGTGTCTAAATAAATTTTAACATAATTTATTACTTATTTAAATGTTGAATTAAACTATCTAAACAAGTAGGGTCAACTTGTATTTTTTAATAAATAACTTACCACTCGGAAGAGTGGTTTTTAAATAACATAAATATTTACTATGACATTTTAAAAAAAGTATAATTATTTATATTGTTGTGTAGAAAACATAGTTAGAAAATTTTTAGCAAAAATTTTGGGAATAGTGCAGTAGTTCTCTAACTATGTTTTCTACACAACAATTTTTAATTACACTTCCTAACTTGTGATTGGTGCGATAGTATCTTTAAACGCCAAGACAATTACACTTGCAAGAATAACAATTAACAAGCAAATTAAAACTCACATTACTTTTTTAATTGTTTCCTTGCGGTTGCTACTGTCAACATTGAATTTACCCCCAATCGCATAAACACCAATCATAATAATTGCTGATACAACCGCGATGGCGATTAATATTGGCAAAGCAATACCTAAAATTTTGTTAAGTAAGTCATTGACCCCGCTTGTCGCTAACAAAGTCATCATTATTCTTCATCGACTTTATTATTATTTTGTGCTTCTTTTCTAACTTTTTCAACTAATTTATCGTGGCGGCGTTTGTTAATTTTTGGTAAAAAATATTTATCAAAGACAAATCTTTTAAAGAACAAATATGCAAGACCAAGACCGGCCAACACACCAACAACAACACCAATAATTCACAATTTACTATCGCCATTTTTCTTATTGTCGGGTGTCTTGCTGTCTTTGATTTGCAAAGTAAAACTGTCTGCTGTGGCATTATTGTATTTAACAGTAATGTTTACTTTGTCATTTGGTTTAAAATCACTTTGGTTTAAAACAAACGAAACTTGG
>NZ_PUUH01000186.1:0-989 GCF_002968355.1 Spiroplasma sp. ChiS
TATGTAAATGTTGTTTTGCCAACCCCACCTTTTCTCGCACCTACTGTAATAATTTTCATTTTTAATCTTTTCCTTTTATTATGTATATAAATATATTTTAATATATTTTAATATATTTGTAAATATATATTTTTACTGTAATAATTTTCATTTTTAATCTTTTCCTTTTATTATGTATATAAATATATTTTAATATATTTTAATATATTTGTAAATATATATTTTTAAATATATAAATATATTTTTAAATATATATATTATTAAATAGTTTTTTTAAATTATTTTTATTGCCATTTACCCGCGAAAATAACGTTCGATGCAGCACAGAGGACGATAACAAAACAAGCAATTAAAAACCCTTATTTTATAAGGGTTTTTAATAAGAGACTAAGTTAAATTATTAAGTTTATATTGCTCTAAATATTGCACAAGAATACTAATCATTTTCTTATGATAAAATTACTTTGTATCAAAATGTATTAAATATCAACTTAGCAATAAAAAATAATAACAATTTCAGAAAGGAAAATATACAAAATGAAAAAAATTTTAAGTTTATTAAGTGTATTAACAATTAGTGGAACTGCTATCCCAACAACAATTGCCGCTAACCCTTATCAAAAAGAACAAGAAAAGGAAAGAATTATATTACGATATTTATATAAAAAATAAAAAAAATATTAAATATCAAAAAAAAATATTTAACATTAATTTTATTGATATTTTAAATAACGGAGTTTGACAAGATTGAAGATAAAAAATAAAAAAAATATTAAATATCAAAAAAAAATATTTAACATTAATTTTATTGATATTTTAAATAACGGAGTTTGACAAGATTGAAGATTAAATTCTAATTCATATAATGCTATTTCTGAAAAAATAATTGATAATTTTGATTTAATTAATAACATTATAGAAAAAACAAAACAAGATTATTATCAATTAAATACCAATGATGAAAAAAGTTATTTTTCTTTTTTTCCAAG
>NZ_PUUH01000187.1:0-987 GCF_002968355.1 Spiroplasma sp. ChiS
ATTTTAATTTTATTCTTATTTTTGTTGCTAATATAGTCAACTTTTTCTAAATCAGATTTTTTAAAAATATTAGATATTATTTTTTCACTGATATTAGCATTTTCTGTTGTGTGCATAATATCTTTATATCGTTTTCCATCACCCATAAAATAAATATATTTATCTTTTAAATTTTTTTCAATTCTTTCATATTTTTTTAATCCTAATTCTTCATCTAAAGGATAACGATTTGCATAATATCTTTATATCGTTTTCCATCACCCATAAAATAAATATATTTATCTTTTAAATTTTTATTCTGTTTTGATTGTTTTTGGTAATTTTGATACTACCTTATATCCTTGTAATATTTGTCCTTGTTGATATAATTTAAATATCTCATTATCTCTATTAATTAATAAATTTTTAACTTCATTTTGTGTCTCGATTGTTTTATTTTTTTTATAATTTCCTAACAAATTTTGTTCTAACTCCATCTTATTATTTCCCTATCTTTAAAAAATATTTTTAATATGATATTAATAATACTTAATTTGATATTTGATAATTTTTATTATTTTATCATAATTTGAAAGCGAGGATATCTAAAAAATGCAAGACTTTACTAAAATTAATAATAAAAAACGAATTAATGATATTAATAATACTTAATTTGATATTTGATAATTTTTATTATTTTATCATAATTTGAAAGCGAGGATATCTAAAAAATGCAAGACTTTACTAAAATTAATAATAAAAAACGAATTACTAGTTATGAACATTTAAATAAAAAATATGATTTAAATTTTAGTGACTATAATTTTGGTTTTGACTGAGAAGTATTTAAAGACTTTGTTGGGGATAGTTATGCACGTTATTTTACTTCACCAAGTTTTTTTAAGTTTGTTTCTGCGGGGCGTGGTACTAATAAAACATGAAATCATATAGCAGAAAAATTATTTTATGCTTGTAATTTTACTGATGCTTCATCTAATATTTTACGAA
>NZ_PUUH01000188.1:0-978 GCF_002968355.1 Spiroplasma sp. ChiS
TAATAAATAAAGAAGGAGAATAGAAATGAAAAGATTATTAAGTATAATAGGTGCAAATAGAAATGAAAAGATTATTAAGTATAATAGGTGCAATTAGTTTACTAGGAACAAGCACAACAAATGTAGTTGCTTGTAATGCACCACAAGAATATACATCCGAAGAATTAAAAGAACTAAAAGAAAAGAATAAAATAGATACAGCTGATGAAAATATTAAAAATAATTTAGAATGAATAGCACCACAAGAAAAACCATTTAATACAGTTGATAATAAATGATATTATGTAGTATGGCGTAGTAATGAAAAGGATAATTGAAGAATTGTTAAATTTAAAAGTGATAATTTTAAAACTATTGATAAATTCAATAATTTTGAATTGCAATTTTTTCCCCCTAAAAACAAAGTTATTTATGGACTATTAATAGGTGAAAAACAAGACTGAGGATATAAACCAATAAAAATATGGATAGATGATAAAAATAATAGTCATTTTAAATCAGTTTATCGTTGAAATTTAGATACACAAGAACCTGATTTAGTTGTTGATAATGAGGGTAATATAAAAGTTAATGAAGAATAAAAAAGAGATTTAATAATCTCTTTTTGTTTTTTTAATTTGGTTTAATTGTAATTTTAATAGGATTATCACTAGTATTTCCCATATTTAATACACCCAAAGCATTAATATCTATTGTTATATYTTTATCATTACCTMAATATTTTCAATGAGTTATTATTTGTCCTAATAGTTTAGCAAATAATACTTTTACAAATATAATTTTTAATTTCATATCATTTGTATAATATGCTTGTAAATATGTTTCTTTAATTTTATCATTATCGTTATTAGATAATTTTGTTATTTGTAATAAGAATTTAATTATTACTCTATTTTGATAGGCAAAATAGGTATTTGGATAATCTCCACTTGGTAAACCATTAGTTTTACCAGTCTTAAATGTTTGAATATCATTAGT
>NZ_PUUH01000189.1:0-976 GCF_002968355.1 Spiroplasma sp. ChiS
AATATAATATATATTTTCATTACGAATGCAGTAATTATTAATATAAATAATGTTGTAAAAAATATTTCTTTTGCATTTATTTGATTTTATTTGATTAATATTTTTAAATATTCATTCTACAAAATTAATTGTAGTAATTAATTTTCAGATAGGATTAATTAAAAAGTTTATAATTCCAATGATAGGCAATAATATTGAAATTATTTTTAAAATTTTCTTAATTTTTATCACTCTCCTTTTTGATWTGTGGGGAGAGAAAACCATAATAATACTAGTTTAATTATAAATAACTATTGGAGGTAAAATGAAAAAATTTATATTTTTCTTTAAAAACTATTGTTATATTAGTGGTTCAATGCTTTTGTTTAATTTAATTGATTTATTACTTTGGATAATTTCTTTGTATTGTGTTGGTTTAGTATTTTGAATATTATTTGCTTTGCAGTGTGTTTATTTTGTGTGATGATTGTGAAAAAATATTTTTTATCAGTTAAATGCGTAAATTTTGTTTGAGATAATCCGTTATCAGTTATTATTGGGAAGTTAGGGACCGGTAAAACATTACTTTTAACTTATTTGTCGCAAACTATGAAAAACTATGAAATTATTAACAGATGAAATTTATAGTAATTATCCGTTAGAAGATGATAAAGTTAAAGTTTTAACATTGAAAAATTTAGATTTTACCGATAGAACAAAACCGGTTCCCCCAGGTGATAGTGTTATTTTATTTGATGAAAGTTATTTGTATATTGATGGAACTAGTCCTCACGATGAGAAAAAAGTTCATAGTGGTAAAATACCGTGAATTGTTTTAGCGAGACATTTTGGACATCGTGCGTTGTTTACTGCTCAGCGTGAGGGTATGATTTGAAATAATATTCGCCAGTTAGCAAGTGGGATTATTATTCCAATTTCATTGAAAAAGCCGATTATAAAATTAATTCGTTGTAAAAAAGAAAATAATAATGAAAAT
>NZ_PUUH01000190.1:0-972 GCF_002968355.1 Spiroplasma sp. ChiS
TAAAAAATGAAATAATTGTTAAAAATTTAAAATATTTTAGTTTTTCTAAATTTGGGTTTGAAGTGTCTGAAATATTTTCCCAATAAAAGATAAAATACCAAATAATAAAAACAATATTGAAATAAGTGATAATATTGAAATAGATAGTCGAGACTTATCAAAATAACAAGAAATAACTCAAACAATAAAAGATCATAATATCCATAAAAATAAAAATGAAAAACTTGTAAGAACTAAATTTATTTGATTTTGTTGATTAAAATCTTTGTAAACCAGAGAAAATAAAATTAATTGTAAAAATAAAGAACCAACATTTAAAATTATAATTGACGAAAAAAATGTAAAAATTTTTGAATTTAAAACTGTTTTTCTTGACATAGGCAATACTAATCAACAAGCAAAATAACCTTCTTTAATTTCTTTTGTTAATAAAATATGAGTTGTAATTATTGAATATGGAAAAATCATAATAAGACAACAACCATAACTACATATAATAAAACTAACAAAACTAGCAGCTGAAAGTACATCAATATTAGTAGCTGGACTAAAATATTTTAGAGTTATTGCCAGAATTGTTAATAAAAAAAACAAAATAGATCATATAATTAAAATTATTTTTATATTTTTAAACTGTAATTTTACAAATTTTAAATTAATCATTGAAACTTACCTCTTTTTCATAAAATTTAATAAAATATTGTTCTAAATTAAATGGTAATTCCTTAAAATATTCTAGTTGATAATCTGTTATTTCTTGGCATCGTGTATGATGAACCCGTAAAAAAGCAACTCTTGTTAAAGGGTTGTTTTTTTATTTGAAAAACAATCTAACAATTTAATAAATATTTTGGTGGTCTAACCCAACAGTAATCAGTCTGGAAATAATAGACGCAATAACTTGCGATAGTGGTGATAAGTGCGAGGTCAACATCAAACCACAATAAAAATAGAGATGGTCACTTTATAAAT
>NZ_PUUH01000191.1:0-966 GCF_002968355.1 Spiroplasma sp. ChiS
TTAGTAAATAATGGTTTTAAAATTTACCCACGATATTTTTATTTTTCAGATAAATATAAGCAATTAGATATTAAATTATATTCAGCATTTAAAAATCGGTTTTATACGATTAATAATTATGGTAGTGTTTTTAATTATGATTTTTCGGTTGCTAATAATTATGATATTAAGTTAAATTCGGGTTATGTTTTTGGCGGTAATTTACAAAATAAATATGGTTTGCAATATAAAAAAATTGAAGAACAAAAAATCGGTTATAATGTTTTTGAATTGCAAGCACAAAAAGAGAATGATATGTACCGATATTATGATTTTAATTTTGGAATTTATAACTGACAAGAGATTAATAATGGTGGGTTGTTCCCCGATAAACAATGATGACAAGTGCAATATGTAACRCCAGAGGGTTGATGAGATTTTAGTGCTCATATTAAAAATGCGGTGATTTGAATTGTCAATACTATTCCCGGTGTTAAACAAGTTAATAAATTAGCGAGTGGTGTTGGTAAGGTTTTTGAAACAGTATATAGTTTTTTTAGTCAAATATTTGAAGTATGAAAATTTAATCCAGCATTGTATAGTACAATAACAAATATCTTTTTATTAATTATTTTTATGAAATTTGTGCGATTAATATAAAAAAGGAACTGTTATTAAGTTCCTTTTTGTTCTTTTCAGTCAGTAATTTCACCGGTGTTTTTGTCAATAGTTGGTGTTTGTGGTTCACCATTACCATCTCAACGATAAATCGTAAAATTAATATTTGGAATAGGTAAAGGACTATCTCATTTTTTATATAAATATAAATTACCATCATTACCTTTTAATAAAATAAAATTATCAAAATTAATTCTAATTTCATTATTAGAATTAAAAAAATTAACAATTTTATAATTTCCAAAATTAAAAATAACTGAATATCATTTATTATTTATATTTTCAATTTCATTACTATAATTATTTTTA
>NZ_PUUH01000192.1:0-963 GCF_002968355.1 Spiroplasma sp. ChiS
GTAATAGTTCCATTATTTATTTGTCTATCAATTACCTCAGATTGAGTAATTTCATTAACTATTGATATATCTATAAATTCTAAGGTATAAGGTCTAAAATTATCATTATTCTGACTGTTATCATCTAAACTATCTCATTTTTTATAATGCTTAAATATATAATCAAATAAGCGATATAATTTAGGAAATCGTAAAGATCTTTTTTGTAAAGTAGTATAAATATCTAATTTATTATTCATTAATGACTCTGTTTTATTTGTATAATTATTACCTGAAAAATTATCATATTCATAACCTGCACCATTAAATATCATTTTCATAGAATAATCACTATCAATAGTTATTTCAGTATAATTTTGTTGAGCATGAATTAAACCAACACCAGTAGTACCAGTCATAGCATATTGTTGAACTGTACTAGTAATTAAAGCATCTGCCTGTAATAATTCTTCATCACCATTACCATTATTACCAAGTGGAGAACTATTTTTTTGTCCTACAAAATGAGTACGATTTATAATTCTTTCAATTCTTTTATAATAAATATTATCTTGTACATCTTTAATTAAATTAAATACAGGTAAACAATCTGGCACAGCATCTGTGGTTGTTTTTGTACCATTAACTAATTTAGGTAAATTTGTAAATTCAACAATAGGCTATACACAACAAAATAAAGGTAGCGGAGATGTTAAATTAAGAGCAAGTAGAATTAATAAAAACTTATTAGAATTAAATAAAGAAATAAATCGTTATAGTACTAATTTTTATCAAACAAAAGATGCTAAGTTAAATAAACATATTCATAACCTGCACCATTAAATATCATTTTCATAGAATAATCACTATCAATAGTTATTTCAGTATAATTTTGTTGAGCATGAATTAAACCAACACCAGTAGTACCAGTCATAGCATATTGTTGAACTGTACTAGTAATTAAAGCATCTGCCTGTAATAATT
>NZ_PUUH01000193.1:0-10931 GCF_002968355.1 Spiroplasma sp. ChiS
AACTATTTTTAAGTTTAAGATAAGGTGTTAAAAATGAAAAAAAGTAATTCAGTAGTTGATATATTTGATTTTGTTGCAGACTCAATCCAACAATATACTTATGATATCCAAGAACAAATAAAAGCAGAAATTAAAAATGTAGGTGAAAAAATATTGGCAGAAATTAAAATTACTTGCCCTATTAGCAATAAACATTTAACAAAAAGAAGACATTTAAAAGATTATTTTGTTTTTAAAATAAAATTAACCAAAGATAAAATAATTGGTGTAATTTATGCCACTAAACAATATCAAATAATTCACTTATTAGAATATGGATATATTAATCATTGAAATAAAATAGTTTTTTAAAAAATAGTGTATAAATAATTTGAAAAAGATTGGAGACAAAATATATGAAAGATTATAAACATGTAAAATATGATGAGCGTGATTTATTTAAGGATTTATTATTTTCTAATGCTTGTAAAAAGAAAAATGGTACGCTTAATTTATCTGAAATTGCAAGACAAATAAATCGTAGTGTAGATACTATTAGACGAGAAATTAAGCGATTTAAAAATATAGAAGATTATACAGCAATAGAAGCACAAAAAGATTATTATAAAAAGCGTAAAAAATGTATTAAAAAACTACCTGAATTTACAGAAGAATAATTAAATTTTATTCATCTGAGATTTAATGTTTATCATGATTCACCATCAGAAATTATTTATCATTATTTTTTAAAATTTGGTATTAAATTTCCTGCTTGTCTTAAAACTTTTTATAAATGAATTCGTTTAGGTGAATTTGGATTAAAAAAAAAAATTTACGATATCGTGGTAAAAAATTTAAAACAAAAGGAAAAAAAGATAATCGTGGTAAATTAACTGATTTTAAGTCAATTTGAGATATTGAAAATAAAGTTTCTAATGTTGGTTGATTAGAAATGGATACTGTTGTTGGAAAAGAACATTTATCTAGTTGTTTAGTTTTAGCAGAACAATCAAGTAAAAAATATTTTGCAATAAAATTAGAAAATCATACTGCTAATGAAGTTTTTGAAAAGTTTAAAGATATTGTTATAAATAATAATTTAATTGGAAAAATTAAAGGAATAATAACAGATAGAGGTAAAGAATTTAGTAAATGACGAGAAATGGAAATATTTGCTGAAACACAAGTTTATTTTTGTGATGCTGGTTCACCACAACAAAAACCCTTAATTGAATATATGAATAGTGAATTAAGATATTGATTTCCTAAGGGCACAGATTTTAATAATGTTAGTCAGAAAAGAATAGATTGAGTAGTTAATGTTATAAATGATAAACTCCGACCGTGTTAAATTGAATAAGTGCAAAAGAAATGTTTTTACAGAATATTTAAAGAAATTTATTAATTAAAATTTAATAAATGCTTTTTTAGTATGATTAAATATGCTTAAATTAAGTTATATTTATAAAATATTTTATTTTTTTAAAAAAAGAGTTGCATTTGTTAAAAATGATGTTATCATCAAATTAACAAGAGGCAAAAATTACTGCTTGCATTTACAGGATTCATGTATAATATTTAATCCTAATAAAAATAATTTTTCTTTATTTTAGAAATTAAAAACAAAATAATTTTTATAATTTTAACAATTTTAAACATTTTAATATTTGTCATTGATAATTAAGACAAAATACGATACAATAATTATAGTTGTATTTTGCATATAATCAAATATTAATTATAGTAAGATGCACTAAAAATAAACAATTTTTAGAAATTAAATATGAAAATAGAGGTGGAAAATAAATGATCGGCGTAATTTCAACAGCATATTTTACGATGAAAGATAAGCACAGTATTAAAACAGTAAAAAAATATTGGTGAAAGAACTGTGTAATTCAACATGTTAAATACCATGGAAAAACTTTTATTATAGCAACAGTAGGATATGGTAAAGCAAATGCTGCAATGACTATTACTTACTTATTAGAAAAATATCCTGGTTTACAAACAATTTTAAATGTAGACTTAGCATTGTCAACAAACGATAAGCATGATACAGGAGATACAACAATCTCAACAAAATTTATTTATCGTGATGCTGACTTAACAGTTTTTAAAGATATTAAATATGGACAAATTGTTAATGAACCTGAATCATTCCAATTCGATGGTGAATTCGCTAAAGTTGTTAAAGACTTTAAATTGGGGTTAACAGAAGGAGTTACTGGAACAGCAGATATGTTGATTTATAACTCAAAACAATTTAAGGAAATGGTTGATAAATATGGGCATACTATTGATGTAATTGATACTGAAGCAGGGGCAATTGCGCAAGTTGCTAAAAAATCAAGTATTAATTATATTGCTTTAAAAATTATTTATAATAATGCATTATCACCATGAGATAATGATCCAATCCATAAATTTAAAATGTATGAAACAGTTAATACATTAAAATACTTATTAAGAAGATTATTTAACTTATTAAGTTCAAATTATATTATTGATTTATCACAATGTTCACAAGATGATTTAGATTCAATTAATGAATTATTTGAAATTAAACATGACCAATGAATTAAATTATTTAAACCAAATACACATAAAGTATTATCAGGATTTGGGCCTTCATTAATGTTAGTTGATAAACAAGAAAAAACTCCTGTTGCATTAGATATTATTCAAGTAATCCGTTCAAAAGCAAAAGAAGCAGAAAGACCAAGTAAAGTAATTTTAGGAGAGGATGAATGAAAAAATGCTCCTAAAAAATGATTACGTAAATTATTATTTTTAGAACAAGTTCGTGTTAATGATGATGAATTATTATGAAATAAATCAGCAAAATATGATTTAAATAATGAAAAATTATATAAAATTGAAACAGTTGCAAATGAAATTGCTGCAGCCATTGCTGAAAAATGTCAAGATAAATCATCATATACATATAATGGTGCAACAGTACCAGAAAAATACTTATTAGTAAATTGTGATGCAAGAATTTCATTTTACATTACCCATAACCAATCACATGAATTTGTTGAAGATAAAAACTTTGGAACACAATTAGTAAGTAATGAATTTGTTAAATATTTAAATGAAGCATTGAAAGATGTTGACTCACCATATCAACAAATTGTTATTTATATGACAATTCCAGCATTAGATTATCGAAAAATTCCAGTGTTTATTCCTTCAAACAAAGGAGCAAACAGAGGTGTTAAATTTGTGGCTTTAAATCAAAAACTACAACGAGATTATACTGTTGTTGATATTACAAGAAATGATTATGATCCAATTAAAGTTGGTTCATTCAAAGTTACAATTCGTTTAAAAAGTGAATAATTAATTATTAATTAATTTATTAAAAAACAACCAAAAGGTTGTTTTTTATTTTTTAAATGATGTTATACTTATTAATAATAATTAAGGTTAAGAAAGGGGATGGAATAACGAAAAATGGTTAACGAAGAAGAAAAAGATTTAACAGCAGAAGGAGATAGTAACAACATTGGAGTTAGCCCTGATAGTATTAAAAACAAAACATTAGATTTTTATCCGAAAGAGAAAACAACGGAAAGAAAAACCCGTAGTCGTGAACGGATTTCACGAAAAGAATTTAATTTACGTTTTAAAGCTTATTTTAAATCACGTTTATTCCGTGATTATGCTTATATTATATTTGCTGCTTTTTTAGGAATGGCTAGTTATGATTATTTTATTGCAGCAACAACAAGTAATGGGATTACTCCAAGTGGAATTGGGGGGATTGCTCGTGGAATTGCGGTTGGAATTTGGCCAAATCAAGATCAGTTACAAATGCAAACAAGTATGTACTGAGTTTTTTATTTTGTGTTTAATATACCATTATTTATTTTTGGTGTTATTAAAATTGGGATTCGTTTTTCCTTTCGAACAATTGTTTATATTGGTTTGCAAAATGGTTTTCACTTTGCATTTGCTTATATTCCGGTTATTAATCCACAAGAATTATTTTTTATTGTTAATTATAATAGTTTAAATATTTTTAGTAACTATGGTGGAATGTACCAAATTTGATTATTTGTTTTTGCAGCTGTAGCAGGGATTTTAAATGGCATTGCCTATGGTTTAGTTTATAAAGGTGGAGCATCAACAGCCGGAACTGATTTTGTTTTTGCTTATTATTCAGCCAAGAAGAAAATTTCAATTGCTAATTATAATCGAATTGTTAATTATATTATTATTGTAGTAATGTTAGCAATTCATACAACATTATTAAGTCGTAGTGAATTAACAAGTATTTATTTTGGAAAAGACTGAGCAGCCGATATTGAGCAAATTCAACGTCTTGGTTTTAAAATTGATGATGGCGGTTTATATGGTAGTGATTTCACTAGTCATAAAGTTAAATACTTCTTTGGTCCTGCCTTATTTGCTTCATATTTATTTGTTGTAGTCCAAGCAATCACAATTGATATTATCTTTCCAAAATTTAAATATCGTAGTTTAATGGTTATTACTTCAAAAGCAGATGCTGTTGTTTCAGGACTACAATATGTTCATTATTCTAATGATATTATTCGTCTGCCAGCGCGTGATCATTATGAAGGCAATGATATTAATAATGAAGTGATAATTGTTTCCACCTCAGTTTTAGAATATAAGAAAATTAAAGCTGCGATTGTTGTTTCAGATCCAGAAGCTAAAATTTTATCTCATAAACTGGATAAACTTATTGCTAATTATAAAATTGATAAGTATTAATCTTTTTTTACAATTAAATTGAATCAAACAAAGCCTTTTTGTAATATTTCATAGTCATGGTTTAACATTAGTAAAATATTCTTTACCATAATTTTTTTGTTTAAACTAATTTTGATATTTAATAAACTATTATAATTATCTTTACTATTATTTATTGAACTAGTTGCTAACTGGAGTGAGCATGTTTGCTTGGTTACTTTAATATTTGGAATCATTTTTGTTGTTGTCATATTTTCTAAAATACGATTTTTAAGAGGTAATGTTAAATACGCATTGGTTTGGTCATACCAAAAAAAGTTATCAAAAGTTAAGTTATTTTTTTGATATTTATTTTTTCGTGTAATTTCAAAATTTCGGTCATTAAGAGAAGGAAAAGTTATTGTTAAAAATAAATAACGGTAATATTGCAGGTTATAAGGTTTTGGAATTAAATTTGGTTGGAGATTATCAACAATAGTAGTTGTTGCTTGATTAATAGAACCAAAATTAAAATTATAACCGTGATATTGGCCAATGATAATATTATCATTTACTTTAAAATCAGATAGGTGAGGTAAATTAACTGGTTTAATTGTTCATTGAGAACTAATATCGGTAATTGTTAATGTTTTGAAAATTGTTTTAAAGATATCATTATAGGTATTAATTAATAAGGTTTTATTTAAATTAATTTTAAGTTGATTAATTAATCTTTTTTGACGTTTTCTAATAAAAATTAAGAAGATAAAATTTACTAAAGTTATTAATAAAAAAACAATACCAAGGGGTAAGAAGACAACTTTTTGTATAGTAAAATGCAGATTATATGCTGCAACAAAATTAAAGATTGTTAATAAAAAATTAAAAATTAAACTTAGCAAGCATAATAAATTAATTCCTTGTCAAGCCACAATTTTATCGCTTTTTTTAGTAATAATTTTTTGATAAATTTGAGTAATTGTTAAATTAATTTTTTCAATGCTTTTTTCGTTAATCATTTTGATCCTTTCATAAATAATAAGTTATTTTTCTTATCTTATATATGATATTATAAAATTGATTAGAAAGAAAGGGAGACCTTAGAATGAAAGATTATAATTTAATTATTGGGAGTCACGTTAGTATGAACAAGCAGCAAAATTATTTGCTGGGTGCCTTAAATGAAAGTCTAAATAATAATGCTAATGCAATGATGATATATACAGGACCACCCCAAAATACTATTCGTGTTAGTACTGAACAATTTTTTATTCCAGAATTTTATCAACAATTAAAAGAACATCATTTTGATATTAATAATATTATTATTCATGCTCCTTATATTATTAATTTAGCGAACACAACTAATCCTAGTACTTTTGAAATAGCTGTTGAGTTTTTAAAAAAAGAAATTACTCGTGCTGATGAAATTGGAATTAAAACAATTGTTTTACATCCTGGAAGTGGTGTTGGCGCGCCAGAACAAGTTGGATTAGATCAAATTATTGAAGGATTAAATTTAGTTTTAACACCTAATCAAAAAGCAAAAATTGCTTTAGAAACAATGGCTGGCAAGGGGAGCGAATTAGGAACAAGTTTTGCCCAACTAAAATATATTATTGATAATGTTAAATTAAATGATAAATTAGGGGTTTGTTGAGATACTTGTCATATGCATGATGCTGGTTATCGCTTCACAGAAGCGTTAGATGATATTATTATAGAATTTGAGCAATTAATTGGTTTAAACCGGTTATTATGTTTACATATTAATGACAGTAAAAATCCTTTAAATGCCCATAACGATCGCCACGAAAATATTGGTTATGGTTACTTGGGATTTGAAACCCTTTTAAAAATAATTTATCATCCTAAATTAGATGGGATGATTAAGATTTTAGAAACACCATATGTTGGAGAAAAGAAGCATGCGGTTGCTCCTTATAAGGATGAAATTGCAATGATTAAGGCAAAAAATTTTACTGATCCATTTCAACAAAAGGGTAAAATAAAAATAGATTTAGGACAATAAAAATGTCCGCAAAGAAAATTATCGATAATTTGTATCTTGGTGACCGTCATAGTGTTCCACAAGATGCTGCATTAGTAATTAGTTGTGCTGAAGAAATTTATCGTGAACAAATTCAAAAATATAATATTAAAAATGATAATCAAGAATATCTTTGAATTGATGACAAACATGTTTATTTTAATTTTAAGGATTATCCAACATTACAAGAATTAGATGCTAATGTTGTGATTCAAGCATTAAAGATTATTGATAATAATATTAAAAATAAAAAAATTTATATCCATTGTATTTGAGGAATTAACCGCAGTGTATCAATTGTTTTTATGTATTTAGTAGCAAAAGGGTACATTAATGATGATGACTTTGATAGTGCTTTAGAACAATTTGAACGAATTTATCCTTATATAAATCCAAATCCAGGTTGATTTGTTTTTTTACTAAATGAATTTCCATATAATCACTTAATTTCAAATTAAAAAAAATAGGTAATTACCTAGTTTTTTAACGTTTATTTTTACAACACTCACATTTTTTATTAACACAATCTGTACAAGAAATACAAATTAAGCAAGAACGACAACCAACCTTTGGCTTACTACAAGTACGACATGAAAAACAATCATGGTTTTTTGCGGTACAACACATATTCATATCATTCACCTCTATTTTCTTTCCACTTTTTATTTTATCATAAAAGGTTTTATTATTGCTGAATGTTTTTTGTTGTCATTCTTGATAATATTCATCAATTAATAGTTTTAATTCTGGAACAAGATCTTCTTGTTTACATGATTTATAAATTTTACCTTTTTTAAAAATAATTCCACCATTTTTACCACCAGCAATTCCTAAATCAGCTTGTTTAGCTTCTCCAGGACCATTAACAACACAACCTAAAATAGCAATTTTTAATGGAATTTTTAAAGCTTTTGTATATTCTTCTAGTTCTTTTACAACAGGGAAAAGGTCATATTCTAAACGACCACATGTTGGACAAGCAATCACATCAACAATGTTATCATAAAGTCCTAGTGAATTTAACATTCGTTTAGCAACTTCAACTTCGGCTATTGGATCAGTTGATAAACTAATCCGAATCGTATCACCAATGCCATTAAAAAGGAGCGGTGATAAACCACTACATGATTTAATTGTTCCTGTATGATGACTGCCAGCTTCAGTAATTCCTAAATGAAGGGGATAATTTCATTCTTGGCTAGCTAAGGTATAAGCTTCAATTGCCATTAATGGTTCAGTTGCTTTTAAAGATAAAATAATATCATAAAAACCAAGGTGCTCTAAAATTTCAATATGACGGCGAGCACTTTCAATCATTGCTTTAGGAGTTCAACCATATTTATTAACAAGATCTAATGGTAAACTACCAGAATTAACCCCAATTCGAATTGGAATCTTTTTTTCAAGACATTTTTCAACAACTTTTTTTGTATTTTCTATACTTCCAATGTTACCTGGATTAATTCTAATTTTACTAATACCAGCATCAGCAGCGATTAAAGCAAATTCATAATTAAAATGGATGTCCGCAACTAATGGGCAAGGAGAACGTTCAACAATTGTTTTTAAGACAGCAGCATCATCTTTTCCTAATACAGCAATTCGAATAATTTCACAACCTTCTTGATATAGTTGATTGATTTGTGCTAAAGTAGATTCAACATCGTGTGTTTTCGTATTAGTCATTGATTGAATAACAACTTTATTTTGGCCGCCAATTTGAATATTACCAACCATTACTTTTCGAGTATTATTTCGTTTATTCATTTTTTTGCACGTCCTTATCTTTTTAATCTTTTTGTTATGTTACAGTAAATAATGGTGGGGGGAAATTCTAAACACCAGGAGGGTAGTTAAAATTCCACTATAAATAATCAATACTTTATTTATTACAAAATTGTTACATGGAGTCCTTAAAATAATTTCAAGATAATCATACGACTAAATACAAAGAAATACAAGACTAAAATTGCTTTTTCATAATTTGCATTGTTTTGTTCTAATTTCATTTCAATTTTGTTTTTATTCTAAAATTTTTTTTACCTTGCTCAGTAGTTATTTTTTTATTATAAAGGAAATTGCAAAAAATTTGTTTAACTTAATAATAATTTATCTTTTTATGTTATAACATTGTGGAATTAACTATTTACTAATAAAAAGATGAAAGGAAAAAAGAATGAGAAGAATTTTAAACTTATTAATTAGTACAACTATAATTTTTGGAACTATTCCAAATTTATTGGCAAATAGTTCTTATAATGATGACATAAATAAAAAAATAAGAAATAAAGCAAATAAACAAATATTTGAAGATAAGGCAAGAAATTTATATGAGGATGGATTAATAACATTTCAATTAGATGGCAATCAAAAATTAGATTATACAAAACCACTTAATGAACCAATAGAACTCGGTGAAATTAAAGAAAATAAACGAGAAGCAATTTTGCAAGCAATAAAACAAAAATATCCAAGAACAGAAATATCTGAACTTGAAGTAGAAATTCCAGAAAATAATTATAATGTTTCAAACAATACTTTTTGAGCACATCTTAAGGGTAAAAAAACTTCTATAGTTTATCCACAAAATTTATTAAATAAAAAAGTAATTTTTAAAATAAAAGATCATAACATTAAGAAAAGAACTGCTCCTAAGTCATTGTTAGAATTAGCATCAACAGTTAATATTGGGGATATTGAATGTTTTGATATTGATGAAGAACATATTCGGAATCGTTTAGTGACATTAAATCACTCAATTTTTTCTCACTCAGATTTTCTTGATGCCTTTGTTTTTGATAACATTGGTCAAACTAGTGCGCGAGGACATTTACGAGATAATATCAGAGTTGGAGAAAGGATAACCGATGTTATCCTTGATAATCTTGATTTTATAATTAATTATAATCCCGTTGTTACTTTATCTAGGGTTATTCCAAATCGAAATTTAGGAATTCTTGAAAATAATTTTTCACATACAATTTTAAGTCAATTACAAGAAGATAATCCTTTAATAACACAATTGCAATTACATTTAAGGATAACAGATATAAATCAAATAACTGCAAGAATTTATATTGTTAATTCTACAGTTCTATATAATGGAAGGGAGTTTAATATTGACAATGCTGAATCACCCATTGAAGTAAATTTCAGGACAGATAATTTTACTTTATCTTCTTTAACAACAAATACTAATTTAGGAGAATTACCTAATAATAATGCTGAAACAATTAAACTGGCTTTTCTTCGTCATAATTTGCATATCAAAGAAAGTGATATTAAGTTTATTGACCAAATTACTGATAATAGTGCTATTATTGTTGGAAACTTAGATAAAGTTTTTCATGCTCCGACGATACATTTTTCTGATGATACATGGCTTCCGATTGAATCAGATGATGCTAGGATTTTAACTGGTGGAACTATTCTTTATAATTTATTTTCTGATAGAATTATTGTTTCTTTTACATTAAAAAAGACATCCCTTCTTAATAAATTTAAAAAATGATTAACAAGAAATGAAAAACCAACTGCTAATGGCAAATGAACAAGTTTAATAAATAATTTACCTAAGGATTATAGTAATAATGATTTAGATAATATTTTGGGATATACTGCACTATCAAAAGAGAAAAAACAAGAAATATGAAATAAAATAAATCAACAGTTTGGTTTAACGACAGTTGACATTGGGAATATTGAAATAAATGATAAGGAGCACATTCTTAATAGCGCATATCTTTTAAACCATCCAATTTTTTCTGATCCAAATTTTAAACAAAATTTTATTTTTGATAAAATTACAAAAGATACTGCAACAGGTCATTTATTAAATAATATTTTTGCAAAAGAAGAATTCTTAGATGATTTTATTACTAATAAGACTACTTTTACATTTAAATTCAATACAAATCAAAGAATAATAAATAATATAAATTTAAATTGAAAAGTAATTGGACCAATAACTGATGATACAAAAGTATGAAGAAAAACAATAAATTTAATTAAATGATCAGATTCTGCTAATATCTGACAGGAATTTAGAAAAAAATATAAACATATTAAAATTAATAATATTAATTCTTCTGCAGGTGGCCAAGGAACAACAATATCTAATACTAGAACAAATATTAAATTTAATACCGAAAACATTAACCAATATTTAAATTCTGATAAAAATAATTTATCTCTATTA
>NZ_PUUH01000194.1:0-909 GCF_002968355.1 Spiroplasma sp. ChiS
TTAATTTATCTCATTTATCGTAAATTAATCCAATAAATAAAGCAAAACCAAAACCAACAACTAAAATATATACTAATATTTCTCATCATTTTTCTTTTAAAAACTTTAAAATTTTAATTTTCATAAACTCAACTCCTAACTATACAATGTTTTTGAAACAATAAACCCAACAAATAAACCCAACAATATATAAACTCGATATTGTTAACATTAACGGATGACTAAACAAAACTGCCATTCTCCCAAATAATCAAAACAACCAAGTATCAGAATTATATAAATCCATAATAATATTTTTTGCTGATGTAAATTGATTAACAATAACAGTAATAAAACCAGTTCCAAATATCGCAATCGCCGCCACCAATAAAACTAATTTAATCATTACTTATGCACTCTCCTATATCCTTGTTCTCTTGTTTTTGCTTGTTTTGCTAAACTTGATAATTGTTTTTTATTACGATTAATTTTAAATTGTTTACGCTCTTTAATATGTTTTTGCATACCTTGTTTAGTATCAGAAACACCGCGTACAGTTGACGAATATACTTGTGAAACACCATTATTAACTGTTGAAAATAAATTATTATATTGTGTTGATGTSCCGTGAATTGCATAAATMGATAACTTAATAACCATAAAAAAGATTAAAAAATAAGCAATTGACGTATTTGTCATCGGTAATTTTGTATTTCAAATTACATCAAAAATAAACAAAAATATATYAAAAACAAAACTAAAAATCTTGTCTCAATTACTATTATTATTTTCAACTAATAAATTAATCATCTTTACTATTTCCTTTCTCTTTTTTAGGTTTTAAATTCTTTTTCAAAATATCAATATCAAACAATTTTAATCGTTCTTTAACACTTAACTTTGTGATTTCCGACCAATAATATTCTTTTT
>NZ_PUUH01000195.1:0-907 GCF_002968355.1 Spiroplasma sp. ChiS
TACACCGATGAAAATAATAATGAACAATATAATTTAGACAATCCTATTCCTATAAAATTAGACAATCCTATTCCTATAAAAGAATTATCTTGGACATTTAAAGAATGAGATAGTATAACAAAACAATACAAAACAATAACAACATATTTTCATAAAACATATTCTAATCAATTTACTTTTAATCCTTTTGATAAATACCATGTATTTTATGAAAAATTTGTAACACCGTATTTACCTTTAAATGAAAGAATTAAAACTATTTTAAAAGAACATAACCCATATGAAGGACCGAATGCTAATCGCAAATTTAATTGTTTGTGTCACCATCTCTATTTTTATTGTGGTTCGATGTTAGCCTTGGACACATCACCACTATCGCAAGTTATTAAAAATAACCTCATACACTATTTCAGTACTTGCCTCGGCCGGCTGTGGGAATGAGTATAAACTCATGTTCTTATGGAAGCACTTAGTTATTTATAAAATAACTGTCCCACTCTGCATTAAGTTTTATAAAATCAAAGTTTTAACAAACCAGTTTCTCAATCAAAGATAATTTTTGAATTTTCTAGTTTTTGATAAAATTGCTTTTGTGTTTTATCTTTTACTTTATTCAATAAATTTCTTTTTACTTTATTCAATAAATTTCTATGTTTTTCACAAGTTCATAAAACTTTATTTGATACAAATTCTTCGTTGATTAATGATGATAATTTATAACAATCATTAACATCACATATTTTTTGTTGTTTAATTATCATTACCTCCTTTTAGGAGTTGTTTTATTTTAAATAAAAAAACAACCCTAACAAGAGTTGTTTTTTTTGCCGCTTCATTGTACATTATACATCACTAAGAAAGCTAAAACAGTAGCAATTCCAATTTATATTTTAAATCTTTGTTTTAT
>NZ_PUUH01000196.1:0-905 GCF_002968355.1 Spiroplasma sp. ChiS
TTTGAATAGGTTCTAATCATTCTTTAAAAACAAAATTATTTTTAGTAATAGCACTTGGAATATCTTTTAAATGTACATCTTGATAACCATTTAATGCATAATGATTAATATGTCTAAAAATATATTCAGTTAATTCTTGTTTATTTTCTTCTTTAAATTTTTGAACATTATATGCTAAAATACTTTCATTTTTAAAATTCTCTCCGTTTAAAGGAAATTGAAATGTAATACTATTTACTCTATTTTTTACAATATCATTCATTATTCACCTTTTTAGTAATAGCACTTGGAATATCTTTTAAATGTACATCTTGATAACCATTTAATGCATAATGATTAATATGTCTAAAAATATATTCAGTTAATTCTTGTTTATTTTCTTCTTTAAATTTTTGAACATTATATGCTAAAATACTTTCATTTTTAAAATTCTCTCCGTTTAAAGGAAATTGAAATGTAATACTATTTACTCTATTTTTTACAATATCATTCATTATTCACCCTCCTTACTAGGTAATTTGTCATATTTAGAATTATCTTTTAATTCTCAAGTTCAATCATCTTTATGTTTGTTGTGTTATCAAATTTTATATCCATTATCCATATATTCACATTCTTCATCATAATCAACATCTCCCCATCAACAATGAAAGTACAAATCTTCTTTATATAATATTTGTTGTTTTAATTCTGTAATTTCATTTTTAAGTGCTTCATTTTCTTCTTTTAGTTTGTTAAATTTAATTGATTCTGTTATATTCATTATTCATCCTCCTCAATAACAGTTAATTTGTCTAATTGTTGTTGTGTTATTTTAATATCTTTTAAATCAGCCCATCGTAAATCAGCATCTTTTAATTTAGCACCTCGTAAATCAGCACCTATTAAAATAGCATCTTGTAATT
>NZ_PUUH01000197.1:0-900 GCF_002968355.1 Spiroplasma sp. ChiS
ACAACTATTAGTGAAGACAACTATTAGTGAAGAAAATTCAAATTCTAAACCTTATTGATCTAAAAGTTGAAAAATAACACCACCAAATAAAGTAAAAGTAAATAGTGGTAATGTTGATAATATAATTAGTACTCAAGCATCATCTTATTTTAGAAGAAAAGATGAATTTGGTAATACTATTGGTCAAGTTCAAATTGAATATAATAAAATGGGTTCATGTAATATTTGAGATATTTTAAATATGAATAATTTTATTAATCGCCAAATTACTACATGCAAAAATTAGTTTTTAATCCTTTTACGATACCTGCTATTGGAAAGTTTTTAAATTTTGTTGTTTTTAAATTTTGTTTCGTTTGGTATTCCTTGGGACTGAATTGGTAATTTAACAATTACACAAGATGATAAATGACCTAATTTTCCATGACTTAATATGTTTATAGTTTTTATAATGATGCTTTTTGAGGGTCTAAATTTTTGAGGGTCTAAATCTGCTGCTGCTGGTTATTTACCTTTTGAAATATTTAGAGAACAAGGTAATGATAAAATTGGTGCTTTAATTGGTGCTAATGCTACTAGTTTTAGTTTTACGACTTTATTAACTGATAAATTAAAAGGTACAGTTTTAACTAACGATGATAAACCAACAAGTGAGTTAGTTTATTCAACTTATAATTTAAAACAATTAAATCCTAAAACTAACCGAGTTTATCTAATTAATGAAAAAACAAAAGCAGTTGATGCTCAAACACCAGTTAGTGATAGTGAAAAAGATAATGAACACCAGATGGTACTGATTGTAGTTAGTACTGATTGTAGTTATATAATTGATATGTTTTCAATTCAAGCATTATATAAAGGTAATTTTGAAATTATCTTTTATGCTGATAATCCATATAC
>NZ_PUUH01000198.1:0-892 GCF_002968355.1 Spiroplasma sp. ChiS
CAACCAATTAATTTTAAAAAACCCATTAAAGTCATTTATTTTATAACTCCTTTCATTATTTACTAATGGTTATGTAACCAAAGTGTCCTAAAATACCACAAAGCACAAAAACAACACCAACCACTGGCAAAACATAAGCCCAAAAAAAATTAATTAAAGTCATTTTACTTTTTCTATTACTTCTAAAATAACTTCTAAATCTTCTTCTCGCCATTACATACTCCCTTTTTTTATTTATTTATAAAAATTTTAAAAATTAAAAATATTAATGCATACATACATATGTGTAAAAAACTTATTTTATAAATAAAAGAAAAAAAGTAAAATAAAAACTTATTTTATAAATAAAAGAAAAAAAGTAAAATCCAGTTAGCACCTATTCTTTCAAGATGAAAGAGTGCTTTATGAAAGTGATGATAAAAAAAACAATTTTTTTCTTATATTTATACTTTTATTATAACATAAATAATAAAATTTGGTTAATCAAAAAAAGAAAAACATAAATAATAAAATTTGGTTAATCAAAAAAAGAAAAAAAACAAGTCTAACCCTCCGTAAAGAAGGGTGTATTTAATGAATAATAATTGATAATAAATGTTTTAACAAATTAATCTTTAACAGACTAATCTTTGCGATAAAGGGTCGATATAATTATGAAATTGAGTATAATATTTTATTTTATCATGATTATTTTCTAAAGGTTGATGTTTTTTTAATTGACTTAAATTAAAAATATGATTTAAACTTTCTAACATTAATAAATATTTTTTTCTTGCTTTTAAACTATCAAAAGGAGTAGCTGAATAATAAGCAGTAAAATAAAAAGTAGCAGTTTTTCCTAAAAATTGACGATATTTTTGAGAAAAAAGAGTTTGATTTTGATGAAAAAAAG
>NZ_PUUH01000199.1:0-887 GCF_002968355.1 Spiroplasma sp. ChiS
ACATAACATATAAAGCTCACTGCATATTTTAAAACACAATAGTATAGTGCCTGCGATCACCTTTAAAGTGAAGCGAAAGGCAAAGGGTGAAAAAATGTTTAAAACAAATTTAGGAAAATTAATAAATGGAGATGCTTTGGAATTTATAAAGACATTAGAAAACGATAGCGTTGATTTAATATTAACTGATCCGCCCTATTTATATAATTTATCAAAAAGAGAAAACGAACAAATAAATGAAAAAAGCAATATATCAAAAAGTATAAATAAATATATTAATGCTATTTATGATAATTATAGTGCCTGCGATCACCTTTAAAGTGAAGCGAAAGGCAAAGGGTGAAAAAATGTTTAAAACAAATTTAGGAAAATTAATAAATGGAGATGCTTTGGAATTTATAAAGACATTAGAAAACGATAGCGTTGATTTAATATTAACTGATCCGCCCTATTTATATAATTTATCAAAAAGAGAAAACGAACAAATAAATGAAAAAAGCAATATATCAAAAAGTATAAATAAATATATTAATGCTATTTATGATAATAATTTGCATAATTCATTTGATATAAATACTTATTTAGATGAGTTTTATCGAATTTCAAAAAATAAATTTATGTTAATTTGAATGAATAGACAACAAATTATAGATTATTTAGATTGAGTTTGTAAAAAAGATATGCTTTATGATTTTATTCTTTGAAACAAAACAAATCCAATGCCAACTAATAATCATATTTATCAAGATAAAGAATACTGTATGATAATTTATTCTAAAAAACATCGAATTCCGAATTATAAAAATGATTATGAAAGTAAAAAAACAATTTTTAATTATTCAATCGGAAAAAAATTAACGAGACACCCAACAGAAAAACCATTATAT
>NZ_PUUH01000200.1:0-10841 GCF_002968355.1 Spiroplasma sp. ChiS
TTCTTGGTAAGTTTCAAATAAAAATTTAATCAAGTCATCTAATATTTTTAAATCATGTGTAAGAAAAATTCCATTTTTTTTAATATATTCTTTGGAATAATTGGCATTTATTACTCTATGTTGTTTATTAATTCTTGGTAAGTTTCAAATAAAAATTTAATCAAGTCATCTAATATTTTTAAATCATGTGTAAGAAAAATTCCATTTTTTTTAATATATTCTTTGGAATAATTGGCATTTATTACTCTATGTTGTTTATTAAAAAACAATTCTAAATCATTGTACATTTTTCCACCTATAATAAATTATAACTATTTTTATTTAATTTGTAAAAATAAAAAATTTAAAAGAAATTAGTATCAAAAATCAACTAATTAACTGATATCTTTGATTTATTTATATATATTTACTTTTTTCCTACTTTCGGATAGGATGCCTATGCGAAAGGAAATAAAAATATGAAAAGTTGACTTGAAAAAAACAAATCATTTTTAATAGTATACTTAGTTTTATTACCAATTATAGTATTCTTAGGCTTATTGTTATGTGGATTAATTAATTGCTTATTAAAATTGCATAAATTAGATATTAAAATTGCATTAGATTATATTTATTTAAATCGTAATTTACTCTATTTATACTTAGGAATAGGAATTACTATTTTATTTACGTTTATATATTGAACAAAATTAATAACAAAATCAAAAAGTAAATATTCAGAAGATGTTAGTGATAAAACATTTGGTAAAGCAAGATTTTTGACTAATAAAGAGTTTAACAAAAAATATAAGTTAGTAAAGTTTAAAAACAGTGGTAAACATATTGGAGTAGTAATTAATTCTTTTGAAAAAATTAAAGGTGTTTTTAAGAAAAGAAAACAAATTTATTGTAATGTTGCAGCTGATAAACATGTGGTTACAATTGCCACTTCAGGAGATGGAAAGTCACAAGGACATGTTATTCCAACATTACAGTTATTTGCTAATTCAAAATTAAAACCATCAATATTTATTGCTGATGTAAAGGGTGAACTATTTGAATTATCATCAAAGCATTTAGCTGAAAATGGATATAATGTTATTGTTTTAAATTTAAAAGAGAGCGATGAATCAATTTATTGAAATCCTTTGCAACTTGCTTTTGAAAACTGAAAAAAAGGTTGTGAATTAGAAATTCAGTATCATGATGAAAGCATAAAAACTAAAACAAAAGAAATTAAATCATATTACAAATATCAAGAAGAAGCTAAAAAATATATTTCAGATATTTGTAGTACACTTGTTCCAATTAATGATGGTCAGGGAAAATATTTTGATGAATCTGCACGTGATTTAGCAAATGGAATTTTATTAGCAATGTTATATAAAATGAGAAATGATAAGATATTTGATCAGAATCGATTCAATTTAGCATCAATTTTACCAATTATAAATAATATTGAAAAGTTAAAAAACTACTTATCTTCACTACCTTTAACTCATCCAGCTCGAAATATGGCGGGTTCAATAATTGATAATGCCAAAGAAACAACAGGATCAATTTTAGGAACTTTAAAAACAGCATTAAGTATCTTTAATGATTCATTGATTAAAAACATTACATCACGAAATGAAATTGATTTTGAAAGTATTGTTAAAAAACCAACCGCTATTTTTGCGATTGTTTCACACCAGTCAATTGATAAGCATAAATTTGCTTCAATGTTTATTTCACAAGTATATAAATACTTATCAAATTATGCTGAAAAAAATGGTGGAACATTGAAAAAGTCATTTTATTTTATCTTAGATGAATTTGCTAATTACCCAAAAATTGATAATATGACAAACAAAATATCAGTATCACGGGGAGCAGGAATATTTTGGGATTTAATCTTACAAGATATTTCACAACTAGAATCAAAATATGGTGATAAAGATGCCAGAACTATTTTAAATCAGTGTCATGCCCAGTTATTTATTGGAACCGAAGATGATATAACTGCTGAACGTTATTCAAAACGGGCTGGAACAAATACTAAATTAATTAAAAATTATTCATCTAATGTTGATAGTAGTCATCCGTCCAAAAAAACTACTAGTTTTAATTTATTTGGCCCATCTAAAGCAACTTATAAACCAAATAGTACTTCAGCAAGTATTCAAAAAGTTGATTTAATTCCACCAGGTGATTTATTAGTAGTCCCTTTAGAACAAGGAGTATTATTTTCACACAAAGATTATGCATATAAAGTTAAATTATTACCAATGTGAAAAACTGATGAATGGCAAAAAGGTTCAATTGATATTATTCCAAGAGTTCCTTTATCAGAAGAAGAATTTGAAAAAAATCATTTTAGTAATTTATTAGAAATAAATCAAAATAATTTTACTTATGATAATAATTTTGTTAATAATGAATCTTTTGGTAAAAAAGAAATTAGAATTAAGAAAAAAGAACCGGTTGTTAGTCTAGATATTTTAATAGAGAGAAAAGAAGATATTCAAGATAAATTAACATTTTTACAACAGGATGAAAATATTTACTCGGATGTTCAAGAAGAAATAAAGAAATTAAGAGCTGAATTATCAGAATTAAATATTCGAATTAAATCATTTTAATGTATGCAATAAGTTCTTTTTCTGATACTATGATCTTGCGAAAAGAGATTATTAATATGCTAAATAATTTATCAAAACTTCAAATAGTGACTTTAAATGATTTCACAATGAATATAGTTAACTGATTAAACTCTAATGATGCTATTGAAGATTCATTATCAGATTTCTAAAATTTCTTATCTGAAAAAGATAAATTTAATGCTGCAAAGCAAAAATTAATTGGTAATACACTAGAAGAAAAATATATTGAATGAAATTGTTTGTATGAAGATAAAAATGGAAGCCACAATTGAATAGTTAATATTCATTCAGAATATTTGGGAAATATGGAACAAGAGGAATATTACAAATTAGTTTCAACAAATATTCCTTATATTTTAGAACAAATCAAAGAGATAAGGAATAATCATATTGATTTTAATAATTCACTATATAACATTGAAAAATATGATTTGGAAAATGAAGAACTTACTCGATAAGTTCTTTTATTTTATTGTGTGCTTTTTGTTTGCTTTCGGATAGGATGTCTATGCGAAAGGAGAAAAAAAATGTCTCGTTCAGCTATGGAATTAAAAATATATGTATATGATTTGAAAGATGTAGAATTAATTAAACAATTAATTATTAATAATAAAGAGAAATCAAAAAATGATTTATATTTAAAATTATTACGTAAAGGAGCTGAATTCGAATTATATAATGAAAATCAACATATTTTTGCTGGCCCAAATAAAAAACTTATTGAAACAACATTTAATAATAAATTAAATCGCTTTATTAAATATATGGATTTTCAATTTACGAATGTATTTAAATTACTTAATATGATTCAAGAAATATCAGTATTTACAATTAATGCGTTTAGTGATGAACAAGGAAAAGATTTAAATGCATTAAATAATCCAAAAGAAATTATGTTTCAAAAATTAGATTGAATGAAAAAATATGCGGAACAATTAGAAAAAGAATTTAATCCGTTTGAAATTAAAGATGAATATTTTAAATATGAAAAATAATGGAGGAGAGTAAAATATGAAAAAATTACTAGTATTATTATGTACAATTACAGTAACTACAATAAGTGCTACAAATATAGTATCATGCAATATAAATTCAACTTCAGGAGGAAACTGACCAAATCCAAAACCTCATCCAAAACCACAACCAGACCCAAAGTTAACTACGATTAGTGATTATTTTCAAGATTATACTCAGCATGCTTTAAATATAGTACTAGATCAAGATACAAGAAATAATTTTGATTCGAATGATATGAGTCAGCCAGATTCGCAAATGTTGTATTTTGGCCTTGAGGCAGATATCTACAATGAATATGCATTAGGATTGTATGATATCTATAACATAGTAAAAATAAATGATAAAGATAATTCAACAGATCAAGAATTGATTACAGTGTTTAATAATATTAAAAAAATAAATCAGAATTATTTTATAAATGGACAAGTACCAGAGAATCCAGTGCAAAATACTAAAGATTTGGGAGGTTTAATTAATTATTCATATGTTGAAACTGCTTTTGACAGTTATATTAATGATTTACATAATTCAGATCATACAATAATTAATAATTTTGTTAAAATTTTATTAGGAGATGACACTAATTTATCATTAGTAAGTATGGGAAGTTTATTTTATTATAATAAAGAACAGATTGCTATGAATGGTGCAAATAAGTGAATAGAGGGAACCTATTCAAAAGATGAATTTAATGCTATTGTTAAAGAACAAAATAAATTAATAGCAGATTGAGACAATTGATTTAGTACTCATTAATGCCAATAAAAAGGCATTTTTTATTTTAGCCTATCCTAATTAAAGACCCAAAATGTTATAATATATACAAGTAAAAATTAGGGCAAGTATGAGGGGCATATAAATATGAATATTATTAATAAACTTGGTAGTATCAACCCATATCAATTTTTTTCTGACATTAATGAGCAATTAATTAAAGATGGACTTATTGAAATTAAAAATCATCTATTAAAACGTGATGAGGAAATTTTTCTTAGTGATGAAACTAGAAAATTAGGTTTTAAGCCAAAAGGTTTTAAAAAAAGATGTTTTATTACGTTACTTGGAGATATTCAGATTAAAATTAGGCGTTATAAATTTTGAGATGCAAATGCATATAATAATAAAACAAAAAATTATGGAAAATGACGATTTAAATGTCTTTTACTAGAGGATTTAAAATTTGAAAAATATCAAAAAATTACACATGATTTAAAAGAATTAATATTAACTAATGTAGCTGATGGGAAAAGAATTAAAGATATTAATGATATGATTCCAGTTAAAAGTCTTTCATATTCTTCAATAGCTAGATTAATTAATAAATTGAATCTTAATTTAGAAAATGCAAGTAATAATTTTAGCAATAAAACATCATCAAAATATATTTATATTGTTCTAGATGATACTTTTTTATCTTTGAAAGAAAAAAATAAGAAGAAGAAATTTCGAATTCGAACAGCATTTTTTCATCAAGGTCATATATCAGAAGATGAAAGAGTCGGAAATTCAATTTTATTGAATAAAAAAGCTTATTGTAAATTATTAAGAACTGCTACAAATATTAATACATTAGAATATAGTGAAGAACTTTTCAAAGAAATGTCAAAATATTATAATATTACACCTGATACTCAATTTATTGTATGTGGAGATGGTGCTGATTGGATAAAAAATACTTCTCATTTTTTAAATGCAAAATATGTTTTAGATAAGTTTCATGCAATTAGAAAAATTGGAACAGTATTTAATTTAAAAAGTAAATATGACAAATTGCAGTTTAAGATTTGTAAAGGTCTTTTTAAAAATGGAGAATATACAAAATTAGTCACTCATTTAGAATACTTTAAAAATAAGTCTAATTTAATTAATAAACAAAATAATTTATTAAATGTAATTAAATACTTGAAAAAACGCAAAGATGGTGTCATTGCGTATAAATATGATTGATGTTTAAGTGCATGTGCGAAAGCATTAATATCGCATACAATAAAAGCACAATTAGGCCATGGGAATAAGATATATTCGTATGATTCATTTAGGAACATTTTAGCTTTACGTGTAGCAAAAATTAATGGATTAAACTTAGTTAAAGAAATTTTTAATGAAGAGCTTGAAAATAAAGATATTTCATTGAAAAATATAAAAATGGCTAAGTGAAATAATAATGCTAATAATTCATTATATGAACCTAAAAAGGGAGGGATTCCTGTAATGAATTATCGTACTACTGGTATTAGTAAAGTATTAAAAGAAATAACAGCAGTAAGATAGTAGTTAAAAAACCAGTAATTTTATTAAAAAAAGAATATTTTTAAAATATTCTCATTTTGGTATTCCCTTTTTTAAAGAAATATGTTTTAATAAATGTGTAAATAAGATACTTTTAAATTAAGCGGTTTAATGATTAACTATTTTTAAAAGTAGTCTAAAATTATTGTTGAACTGGTACCTAAAATAATATTCGAACGAAAAAAATAATTAATTGCCTAAATTTAGGAAAAATGTTAAAATATTTACACAAATTAAAATAAAATAAGGTTAAATACCAGAGGGAGAATAAAATGTTTAAAAATAAGCCCACATATGGAAGTAAATTTCCAGATTTAGCGTTGCTTGATACTGAAGAAGAACGCCGAAAATATGAGGAAGAAGTTAAAGAATTATCTAAACAAGAGCAAAAACGTTTTAGTTATTTGTCGCCAACTCAGCATAATGATTTTTCACAACGACGAATGTTTTGGGATAGTCCACTTGAACGAGTAGGGCGAATTTTTATCATTTTTGGACAGTTGATAGCAATTCTTTTAGCTTATTTTATTGGTCAAAAAGCAATTTTAGTTGCTTTAAGTAATTATCTTGATCCAAATATTAAAGTTTTTGCTGAGCTTTATGTTAAAGATCTTTTAAGTTATGGCTTCTTATTTCTTAGTTTATTATTTAGTTTATTATATTTTATTCCGATGGCAATGGCTCGAACTGCGGGTGCTATTTATGGATGAGGTATTGCATATATTATGTTAGCAATTTTATATTTTTTATTTGTTGAAATTTTATGTGCAATTTTATTGATTTTAGGAAGTATTAAAGGAAATCCGGCTGAACCAATTAATATTTGATTACTAGTTTTTATTGTTTTGGTTCTAATAATTACTTCCATTTGAATTATTGGAGCATGCCTCTTGATTGTTAAATCAGATGATGTTAAACGAAGAATTAATTTAGAAATTTAGGAGAAAAAAGAAAATGATGACACTTACAGAAAGATTAGAAGAATTAACAAAGCAACTACAGCAAAATGTTTATGAAAAAGAAGAAATTTTTAATTTAGCAATGTTAGCAATGCTAAGTGGTGAATCAATTTTTCTTTTAGGAAAACCCGGAATTGCTAAATCATTAGTTTCTCGTCGTTTAAAACATGCTTTTAAAAATGGTACTATTTTTGAATACTTAATGAATCGTTTTTCTACACCAGAAGAAATTTTTGGTCCAATTTCAATTGAAGATTTACAAAAAGGAGTATATAAACGTTTAATTGATAAATATTTACCAACCGCAGAAATTGTATTTTTAGATGAAATTTGAAAAGCAGGACCATCAATTCAAAATACTTTATTAACAATTATTAATGAAAAGATTTTTCGTAATGCTGGAGTAGATATTAAAGTACCAATGAAATTATTAATTTCCGCATCAAATGAATTGCCAGCAGAAGGGCAAGGCCTTGAAGCTTTATATGACCGCTTTATTATTCGTTATATTGCCCAAGGTTTAAAAGATGAGGAAAACTTTAATGAGATGATTGCTGGGGTAACTGAATTGGATGTAAAAGTTGATGAGGCTTTACAAATTACACATGAAGAATATGATGTGTGACGAAAAGAAATTAATAAGATTAAAATAACATCAGTAACCTTTGATTTCATTTCACGATTTCGAAAAGCAATGTATATTGCTACTGAAGGTGAATATTATATTTCCGATCGTCGTTGAAAGAAGATTGCTCATTTAATGAAAGCTTCAGCATTTTATAATGGTCGTGATACAGTTGACAAAGTTGATTGATTAGTAATTCCATATTGTATTTGAGATGATGAACAACAACAAGAAGAATATAATGCTATTTTTAATGAATTTTATTTAGATGCTTTAACATATGATGTTCGTGAAAAAAAGAATCGTTTAAGCAAAGAATTAGAAGAATTATCAGCTCAATATGAAGATATTCAAGAAGTTAATAGTCGTAAAAGTGAATATTTAGATGTTTTTGATGGAAAATTACAAGGAACATTTCATCGAATTTTTTGAAAAAATCAACAATATCCAATTTGTTTTATCCGTGTTGAGGATTTCATTGATGCTCGTCATAATAAAACACAACCAACTTTAATTGAATTATATTATGGCGAAGATTTAGATAATATGGCAGATGTTTTACAAACAGAGATTAGTTATGTTAATGATAGTACTTTTAAAATTATTAAAACAAATGAAGAAATTAAAATTGAAATTAAGAATTCAAAAGTGGATAATAATTCAAAAGTGGAAAAAAGAATTTTAGCTGTTGAACGGGAAATTGATAGTTTAACAACTGCTTTTCCTGATGAAAAGGAACGATTATTATCTTTAAATTGTCTCTTTTTTAAAGAACGTTTTATGTTAGCAGTTAACAATGCTTTTAGTGATAGTAAATTAAATTTTAATGAAGATGGGTTAGAATTAGAACATTTTTCAATCCCAGAACAAAAAATAAGTAATAATAATTTTGAACAATCAACAAAAAATTAAGTGGATAAAACAAGGGAGGATTTAACATGAATCCATATTTAGAGCAAAAAGCGGGAGTTCAATTAGCTAATAAGTTAACAGCATTAAAAAATACGGATTTAGTTAATCCAAAGTTTGCTCTGATGAAAACAACAAATCGTTGATTAAGTGAAATGTTTGATCAAGCTGTTAATAATTTTTATGATCACCAAATTGAAAATGAAATTATGAAAATTAAGTTAGACTCAAATATTGAAAAAGAAATTTATTTGTTTCATTGAATTAAAGTTAATGGTTATGATGGTTTAAAAAAGAATTATGCTTCAACACAAGACTTTTTATTTAAAGTTAATTCACCATTTTATGATCGGCTAAATTATTATCGCTATGAATTTAATAAAAAACAAAATAATAATCCAAATATGTTATTTCGTGATTTTATTGGAATTTGAGAATCAATTTTAATTAAAAGAATTAATGATTATCGTTTTGCAAAAATTGAAGAATTAAGAACAAAGTTTATGCAAGATTTATATAATAAAGTGGAAATATATAATAAAGCTAATAGTTTATTAAAAACAGTATGAAACTTTTTTGGTAAAATATGAAATCCAACAGAACTAAAAAAAGGTGTTAATATGTCAGCCATTGATAAGTTTGCAAAATTTTTAGAAACTAATCCAGCAATTATGGAAATTGCAACATTATTAGGACGTTTCCAAGGTGAAAGTAATTTAATTGAACAACGCATTTTAGAAGAAATTGTGATGGATTATGAATGAAAACCAATTGATTCTTCACCAGAAGAAATTATTGGGGCAACTGAGTCAAAGGATTTAGAACATATGTTAGCAGCCGAATTAGTTTTATTAAAAGATCCAGTTTTAAAATATATTTTTTATAAAAAATATATTGAGGGAAAATTAACAACATTTGAATTTTTATCACAAGATAAAGTTCCTAAAGAACAAATTAAATTACGGACAATTGAAACATATGTTCCCGAAGAAAAAGGACCAATCATTTTATCAATTGATACTTCTTCTTCAATGCGAGGTAGTCCTGAACAAATTGCCAAAGCACTTGCTTTAGCAATTGCAAAAATTGCTTTAAGAGAACATCGTCCTTGCTATATGATTAATTTTTCTAAAAGTTTAGATGTCTATAATTTATCTTCTTTAAAAGATTCACTCCCAAAATTAATTGAATTTTTATCAAAAAGTTTTGCTGGAGATACCAATGTTGAACCAGCTTTAGAACATACCTTAACAGTAATGGATAGTAATGAATATTTTAATGCTGATTTATTATTAATTAGTGACTTTTTAACTTCTGATTTATCACCTGAATTAATAACAAAAATAAATTTATTAAAACAACGTCGGAATCGATTTCATGCTATTGTAATTGGCACAATGGGAGCAGAAAATGTAGAAACAATTTTTAACAATGCTTGAATTTATGACCCACGTGATCCATTTGCTTCAGAACTAATTATTGCCTCGTTAACAGGCCAAATTGTAAAGAAATAACAAAATTTAAATTAAATAAAAGCAATTTTAGGACGAATGATAACTGCAAAGGAGATTAGCAAAAATATTAAGTAAGGATACTTTTAATTATTTGTTAGAAAATCAAAAAAAATTAGATGAGCACATTTTAACAAAATTTAAATTAAATGATGATGAAACATTTGAGAAACGAATTTTAGCTTTCTTAGTTGAATTAGCAGAATTTATTAATGAACAACGTGATTTTAAATATTGAAGTGTTAAACCAGCTTCAACAAAAGATGTTTTATTAGAAGAATATATTGATGGAATTCATTTTTTGATTAGTATTGGTAATAGTTTAGGAGTTGATTTTAAAACATATCAATATTGTAATGAATGTTGTAAGGAAAATATTAATTTGACGAAACTTTATTTAGATTGTTTTGCTGTTGCGACAGAACTAATTAAAATCAGACACCAGAAATTTATTTTAAAGTTTTAAATCAGTATTTAATAATTGCTGAACAGTTAAAATTTACTGAAGATGATTTACTTATCGCTTATAATAAAAAAATAAAATTAATTTTACTCGTCAACAAAATAATTATTAAAAAAATGTTTTATAAAAAATTATAAAACATTTTTTTAATTCGTATCAAGACTACTTTTACGATTTTCCTTAAATTCTTCTAATGTTTTAATAAAAATTGCCGCCGTTGGACACACCATTTGTGCTTCCACTAATTCCTTTTCATTATCAATTGTATTTGCGAAACCATCATCATCCATAAAAAATGTTTCGGTTTCATCAATCATAATACAGCTTCCACAAGAAATACATAAGTCAGTATTTACATATGTTCTTTTTTTTGATATATCACGATTTGCCATATTTATCACTCCATTATTTATTTACTATAATAATAACAAAAATTTTAATAATAAT
>NZ_PUUH01000201.1:0-876 GCF_002968355.1 Spiroplasma sp. ChiS
TGGTACTTTATCATTTTTTAAATCACGCACAAATTTTAAATATTTACTATCATATTGCATTGCAATAGATAAAGGAATTGTTATCTTAACAAAATTAATACCAATATCTTTATTAGATTTTTTACGAACTCTTTTCCCGTTTGCTGTTCGTTTAACTGTTTCCGTTTTTCATACTAAATAATCATCTAAATCATCAAAGAAACCTATTTTCATTTTAAAATAAGGAAAAAATATACTAGGTGGAATACATTGCATAGGAACAATAATCATATAATCATCTAAATCATCAAAGAAACCTATTTTCATTTTAAAATAAGGAAAAAATATACTAGGTGGAATACATTGCATAGGAACAATAATCATATTAGTAATTTCTCTATATTCAACCCAATCGACATAATAAAAAATATGGAATTAAACCACTAAACTTTTTATTGTTTTCTTCGGGTTTAGCACCATTCATATACAAAAATATTTCATCAAATAAAATTAAACTATCATTTGACGGTATCTTATAATTTTTATTTTTAAAATCTAAGTGGTTTAAACCTAAAACTCCAATTTTTTCATCATTAATAAAATAATTAGAATAAACATTATCAAATTTAGCAATTTGTGATAAATAAGTCATCAATAAAGTTTTACCAGTACCCAAAGCACCGTTAATAATTGATGTAGAACTAAAATATATAAACTGTAAATTAAAACAAACAATAAAAAAATAGAACAAAATATTTGCCATAAATCAATTTACATATCAATAAGAAAACTTAATATTTTTTTGTCTTCTAAATAAATTAAAATAATTTTTAAACATATATCTACACCACCAATCTAATTGTTTTATATAAAATAAATATTGATAATCAAATTAAG
>NZ_PUUH01000202.1:0-874 GCF_002968355.1 Spiroplasma sp. ChiS
CCAAGTTTCGTTTGTTTTAAACCAAAGTGATTTTAAACCAAATGACAAAGTAAACATTACTGTTAAATACAATAATGCCACAGCAGACAGTTTTACTTTGCAAATCAAAGACAGCAAGACACCCGACAATAAGAAAAATGGCGATAGTAAATTGTGAATTATTGGTGTTGTTGTTGGTGTGTTGGCCGGTCTTGGTCTTGCATATTTGTTCTTTAAAAGATTTGTCTTTGATAAATATTTTTTACCAAAAATTAACAAACGCCGCCACGATAAATTAGTTGAAAAAGTTAGAAAAGAAGAGGCAGAAAAAGGAGACAAAAACAATAAAGGTGGTGAAGAATAATGATAATTGAAGAATTATTAAGTTTAAATAAAATTGTTTTTATTGTATTGAGTTAATAGGGATTAAGAAATATGCTTGATAATATAATAATAATTGTTAATATTCACCCTGAACCTTTACATCGCCATCACTATCAAGAACTAAATTGGGTTCTTTTGTATATAAATTTCAACGATAAACTGCTTTAATATATTTTCTATAATAAGCACTATGTAGTGCGATTCAATAAGTATAATAATAATTAGCAGTTTTGTTATCTTTAACACCTAAATATGTTTCCTTTTCGGTCGATACTAAAACAATTGAATTATCACCAATGTCGGTATCCAAAACTTTTGAGGAACTATTATATTTAAACTTAATAATTCTTCAATTATCATTTTCATCACCACGCCACACAACATAAAAATAATGGTTATAATTATCAATAATGTTAAATGGTTCTTCTTGGGGTGCTATTCATTCTAAGTTGTCTTTAATTTCTTGGTTAGCAGTATCTATTTTATTTATTTCTTTAAGTTTTAGTAATTC
>NZ_PUUH01000203.1:0-867 GCF_002968355.1 Spiroplasma sp. ChiS
ACAGAGAGAAAACCATAATAATACCTTAAATATAATTAAATTGATATTTTTACACTATATACTGCCTACAAGTTTTTTCATCTTGTTAACATTATAAATAATAACCAAAATAATTAAATTTATTTAAAAATAAATTTGTAGACAGTGTATAGTGCAAAAATAAACAACAAAATTATTTAATCAAATCACATATAAAAACTAGTGTGCCACAGTTAAAATACATGATAAATAATAAATATAAATACTAAAATCCTTTAACAGAGAGAAAACCATAATAATACCTTAAATATAATTAAATTGATATTTTTACACTATATACTGCCTACAAGTTTTTTCATCTTGTTAACATTATAAATAATAACCAAAATAATTAAATTTATTTAAAAATAAATTTGTAGACAGTGTATAGTGCAAAAATAAACAACAAAATTATTTAATCAAATCACATATAAAAACTAGTGTGCCACAGTTAAAATACATGATAAATAATAAATATAAATACTAAAATCCTTTAACCATAACACGGAATCAATTTAAGATTTTAATAATACAAAATAGAATTTTTTGGTAAATTAATAAACCAAAATAAAGAAAAATTGCTAATACAACAAATAAAATATTTGCTATACCTTCTTTAACTTTTCATAATGCACTAGATAAACCAGTTCAAATACCAGTCATACCCTCAGTCATAGTTTTAGGTGTAGGTTCTGTTAAAAAATTAAACGCTGTTGTTAAATACATACCTAACATTATTTATTACTCTCCTTTCTTTCAATTTCTTTTTTATCTTTTTTCTTTCCTCGAATTTGACGAATTTTTTGGTAAACTAATAAACCAAAATAAAGAAAAATTGCTAATACAATA
>NZ_PUUH01000204.1:0-864 GCF_002968355.1 Spiroplasma sp. ChiS
AAAATAAGGGGCATATGAGCGATGAACCCTTATTAAATAATATAAAAAAAAAAAAAAAATTACCCAATCTTATACAGAAATAGCGGACACTAACGATAATGTAGCTAAAGAAGAAGATATCTCAAATGTAGTACCAGCAGTTAATAATGATTATGATGATGAGTGAGCAACTTGATAAAAATAGGTATTGACCCATCAGGAACTGGTACTACTGGTATTGTTATTTATGAAGATAATAAAATAATTCATAAACAAGAATTTTTTAGTAAAGATTGAAAAGATCATTATGAGCTTATTGATGAATATATTGATGAGTATTATTTTTCTTTAAATGAAAATGGTTTTTATGTCCATAAGGAAGGTGGTTCCAAAATGATATGAAATATTGAAAATTGTTTATATACAAATGCTAATGCTAGTAAAGATAGAGATGATTTATTACGATTGCTTTGATCTTGTACGATAAGTTATCAATTTTTAAATTGAGTATCATCAAAATATACTAAATCAGTTTTATGTCCATAAGGAAGGTGGTTCCAAAATGATATGAAATATTGAAAATTGTTTATATACAAATGCTAATGCTAGTAAAGATAGAGATGATTTATTACGATTGCTTTGATCTTGTACGATAAGTTATCAATTTTTAAATTGAGTATCATCAAAATATACTAAATCAGTTGTTAAAAATATGGAAAATTTAAGTAAATATAATAATAGTTGTTTATGAAAATATGATAAAGATACTAATTTAACTTATCAATATGGTAAAGGTTGATTTTATAATAATGAAAAAATAAGTAATCATTTCCGTGATGCAATTATAATTGCTAATTATGAAAACTAAATTAGGTCAGTTATATT
>NZ_PUUH01000205.1:0-863 GCF_002968355.1 Spiroplasma sp. ChiS
TGATTTTTTACAAAATTACATAAATATAATTGCTATTTGTGTTATTTGTGAAAAATAAAAAAGGAGAAAAAATAAAATGAATAATAAAATTGAATTAATATTAAATAATTCAAAAGTTAATAATTGAATTAATGAAAAATTAACAAATCAGAAAGAAATTAATTTGTTTCGTAAAAATATCTTAACAATTTATAATAATAATCCCAATTTATTTGATTGTTTCGTAAAAATATCTTAACAATTTATAATAATAATCCCAATTTATTTGATAAAGAAAAAATAAATTTAATGAGTGTGTTATCTGCTTGTGTAAAAGCAATATTATTAGATTTACCGTTAGATCCTAACTTAGGATATGCCTATATTGTTCCATATAATGGAAAAGGACAGTTGCAAATTGGTTATAAGAGTTATATTCAGTTAGCAATCCGAATAGGAAAATATTTAACAATAAACGCAATAGAAGTAAAACAAGGTGAATTATTAAATTTGGACGAAATAAAACAAGAGGCATCGTGTAATCGAAGTGCAACAAATCAACTCAGAAAGGAGTTGATTTTTTATTGAAAAAAAACATTATTTTATTTTGCGGTCCTTAGTAACTAAATATGGAAAAGATATTGTTATTAATACTGTAAATAAGATAGTAATTAATAATGTAAAAGAAAATGAATAAATTATCCGCGTAATTTATTAGCGGTAATTTATTCAATATAGTTTATTTTGAGCGTAGCGAACACGCGAAGCGTGTCGCAATATTTTTAGAGAGGAGATGTAATATGCCAACTTGATTAACGACAATATTTAGTGTTGTTATTGTATTAGCAATTTTTCTTTATTTTGGTTTATTAATTTATCAAAAA
>NZ_PUUH01000206.1:0-859 GCF_002968355.1 Spiroplasma sp. ChiS
GTTTTTGTTGTGGTGAACCAGCATCACAAAAATAAACTTGTGTTTCAGCAAATATTTCCATTTCTCGTCATTTACTAAATTCGTTTTTGTTGTGGTGAACCAGCATCACAAAAATAAACTTGTGTTTCAGCAAATATTTCCATTTCTCGTCATTTACTAAATTCTTTACCTCTATCTGTTATTATTCCTTTAATTTTTCCAATTAAATTATTATTTATAACAATTCCTTTAAACTTTTCAAAAACTTCATTAGCAGTATGATTTTCTAATTTTATTACAAAATATTTTTTACTTGATTGTTCTGCTAAAACTAAACAACTAGATAAATGTTCTTTTCCAACAACAGTATCCATTTCTAATCAACCAATATTAGAAACTTTATTTTCAATATCTCAAATTGACTTAATCCAAATTCACCTAAACGAATTCATTTATAAAAAGTTTTAAGACAAGCAGGAAATTTAACACCAAATTTTAAAAAATAACGATAAATAAGTTCTGACAGTGAATCATGGTATTTATTAAGTCTAATTTTCATAAAATTAATCTGTTCATTTTAAAAAATAACGATAAATAAGTTCTGACAGTGAATCATGGTATTTATTAAGTCTAATTTTCATAAAATTAATCTGTTCTTCTGTAAATTTACATCAGCAAAAAATATTATTATGGATTTATATAATTCTGATACTTGGTTGTTTTGATTATTTGGGAGAATGGCAGTTTTGTTTAGTCATCCGTTAATGTTAACAATATCTAGTTTATATATTGTTGGGTTTATTGTTTCAAAAACATTGTATAGTTAGGAGTTGAGTTTATGAAAATTAAAATTTTAAAGTTTTTAAAAGAAAAATGATGA
>NZ_PUUH01000207.1:0-10633 GCF_002968355.1 Spiroplasma sp. ChiS
ATTAAAAGTTGAATTTATATAATTTACCAATTCACAAGAAAGAACATTTGGAAGACAAGTTTTGTTTGTATCAATAGTTGAATAAACACAGCTTTGTCTTGAACATTGTAATAAATTTAGTAAAGAATAATTACAAATTTTTTTAATTTCATTTATAAAATTAACATTTATTTTTTTAATTTTGTTTATATATCTTTTTTTAATTTTGTTTATATATCCAAAACTAAAAAATATTTTTTTATCTAAATTCATACTATTTAATTTTATTAAATTAATTGCTCGATTTGATTAATTTTTTCTTTAAAATAAAAAAACATTTCATCATCATTAATTTCTTCATTAATATCCAATTCTCTCCAAGGACCCTCTATATGTGTTAAAGAAACCAATTCAAAGACACTATATTTACTAAAATATATAAAAATTCTTTCAATAAAACCTAATTCTTGTTCAGTAAATTTTTTTTCAATTTCATTTATTTTTATTTCATTAAAATTTTTAAAATTTTCTTTTTCTATGTATGATTTTCCATATTTTTTTAAAATAGAATACAATTCTTCTAAAACGGGTCCATATTTTCAAGCTTTAAATTTTTCATCAATTATTTTTTTATTAAATTTAGCCATAAAAAACCTTGCACAAAATACATTAATTTTATTAGTATTAGTAAAATCAGCAAAATTAATTGCTTTGGCATTATAAAAGTTACTATCATCAACATGACCATAATAAATATCAACTCTTAAATTTTTGACAATATTTAATCCTAAGTTATTTTGTAAACCCAGCATAACATTACTACGAATGGATGGCATTAATCCATCATCGTAACCTCGAAGGCTATTTAAACCTCATTTGTTATTAGTAATAATTGATTGTGGTTTTAATAAAAGACCTAAATTTTTTGTTTCTTTTCATCATAGATTAGTTGAAATTAAACTAAAACTTGTAGCAATAGGAAAAATAAATATCATTAAATAAAATAATTTTCGCAATTTTATTTTCTCCATTTTATTTTTTTAGTTTTATACTTCGTTTGCAGTAACTTGTTCTTGAATACTCATATGATTAATTTTATAAGTTAAAATTCAATATGTTATTAAATAGATTCCTGCCATTAAAATAAAAGTAATTGGAATTGTAATTCATGGGAATCCAAATGGAATAATTACTTTAGCAATTGCAATAAACCCATAAACACCTAGTCATAATATTAATCACATTATACCAACACCTAAAATTCATGCTAGAAAAGCAAACGGAGTAAATATCCCTAATGTTAAACTATTAATTTCACGATTTGAATATCCTAAAGCTTTCATTACAGCCATAAATTTTAGAAAAGAATTAACAAAGGATTCTGTCATAATATATACAATAATAATAGCGGTTATAATCGTAATAATAACAAAGATAATCGATAAGATACTTGAAATTCAAGCAAGTTTTTCAATAACTTGCGATTTAATAATTAAATAATCTGTTCCCCCAAATCCACTAGTTAATTGGCCATTCATAAAATCATTCATTGAATACGAACCATCTGGGGAAGAAAGATTAAATCGTGTTGTTTGATCAACTTGATCATTATATTTACTAAACTTACCATTAAATCATAACATCGGATTATCATCTTTGTCATCATATAGTTCACTAGAACTTGTATTAAAACCAAGAATTTTATTAGCAATAACTTGATTTACATATGCCCTCAGAACATAATATGAATTTTGAATTCCAACAACTTTATATTTAATATTTTTAGTAATTTTGCCAATTTTTAATAATCCTTGCCGTAATGCTTCTCGATATCAATTAGTTGGAAAGCCCGTTAAATCACCAATACCATTAATTTCTTTGTCAAATTTATTATCAAAAGGATGAATAACATAATAATCACCTTTCTTCAGTTACTTCTTTAGTGACTACTCTCTGATCAGGGGGGCTATTAAGGTCTAGCAACCCTGGTAAACGGCGTTCTGTTGTTGCAGAAATTGTTGAATTTTGAAATTCACCTGGTTTAAAAGCAGAAACTGGTAATTTTAAAACAAAATTTTTAATATTATAATAATCTTGAACTTTACCATTTTTATTTTCAAAACCAACACGTGTTTTGTTTCCAATTGTTAATTTCGTTAAATCAAGGGTAAAAGGATTAAGATTATCATCAGTAAAATCACTTGGTAACTCATATGACCATGCGGCTTGGTCTACAGCACAATGCAGTGCATCATCACAATACTGTAATTGTTGAACATTAGTAGTAGTTTCAACTATTTTATTTAACAATAAATTATATTTACTTTCTGCGGCTTTATTTACAACCATTGGAATTTCATCTGCCCCAATATTTAAATTTTTACTATCATCTAAGATTTTTTTAACCATATGATTTGGAAAAATAATTGTTTTATTATTTGCATTAATTCCATATGTTGGAAGAATAAAACTTGAATTTGATATATTTGTTGTATATCCGGTATAAACATCTTCATTTTTTAAATTATAAGTTGAAGTTCCAAAAGTAAAATTAAATTGTAATTTCGCCAAATCATCTTTTAACCACATTGCTCGAATTTTACCTGGCATAATATCACTTGTTGCATATTGTGCACAATAAGTCCAACGATCAATAATATTTGGGTCTGTTGGGTGTACTGGTGGTTTTCCAAATGCACGTGGAATTGTTGAACATAATAAAGTATCAATTTGATTTCGAATATCAACATTTTCACCATAATGTTTATACATAACATAAAAAGTACCAATTGATAAACTTGCTCCTTTTCCAACCATAAAATTAAAAATAATCATATTATTTAATTGTTGCGCGTATAAATGAGCATTTTTAGCACTAATATAATTTTTTGTTGATAACCATTTTCCATTATATAAATAATCACTTACTAAAGAATTTTTAGTTAATGGATATGCTGCCTCAGTCGAAAAACTAGGACCATTTCAGTCATACATTTCATAACGACTAAATGGAATATTACCAATAACATTCGTATATTAGTATTCATTATTATAATTTAAATTGGCATAATAATCTTTACTAAACTTATTGATTGCTGTTGGAATTAAAGTTGCTAACGTTAAAGATAAACTAGCAACAAAAAATGTTAAGAAAAATCAACCAATTTTTTTCATTGAAACGGCCATCATCACAAAACGAAATTTTGTTGTAAAATTTTTAAAACGAAAAACATTGCTAATATAATATACTAATTTTGAGGTTTTAATATTTTTATTCGGATTTAATAAATCTAACGGACTAATTATTAATTTTCGAATTGCTGTTACTAAAATTCACAAACTACTAACAAGACCAATAATCCCAAAACAAATCGCAAATGGAATCAATGAAAATGAAAAGTTAACTGGAATAACAAAGTAACTATTAAAAACACTCATAATAGGGAGTTGCAAAAAGACACCAATAATTCATCTAAGTGGAACTCCAATTCCAGTTACTACAATTGCATGCGCTAAATAAGAACTAGCAATTGTTAATCCACTATAGCCGTTTGCTTTTAAAATTCCATTTTCAATTTTTTGTTGATTAATAATTTTTTTAATTAAAATTATTAATGTGAAAATTAAAATTATTAAGAAAATAATGCATAAAAAAATTGTAATCGTACGATAAAATATAATTGTAGTTCCCAATAAAGAATAACGTAAGTAAACCAACTTTGTTTCATCGCGACTTTGTAGTGGAGCATTTTTATAACTTGGATTATTTAAACTTCAAAAATCAGCTGCTAAATATTTTTTAAAATTTTCAAAGTCTGTTCCTTTATTTTCAGATAAACCAACATAATTAATATATAATGTGGAATTTTCTTCAATATCAGTGTTGGCAGCAATAGACTCACTACGATAAACTTTTTCAGAAACATAAATAATACCATCTGTTTTTGGATCTGGAAAAACATCAGTATCATAAATTGTTGGATAAATATTAGCCGGATCTCCACCAATAGCACCAACAAAGAAATTTGAATTTTCACCAATTATAAGTTGATCTCCTACTTTTAATTTTTGACTCCGTGCAAATTGTGGTGTAATAACAACATATACATCATTAATTGGATTAGTTGGATCAAAAGAATCATATTTTTTAATAAGTTTTAATTTATTATCTTGTAATAATTGTTGTCAATTAWTAATTTTATATTTTAAATTTGATGTTAAGTCTCAATATGCATATTGTTCACGTAACTGAACTGAAAAATTTGAAACTTTAGCAACTAAAGTATAATAGGATTTTGTCAATCCATAAGGTCCATAAGGTTGATTCCTAAAACTACTATTCTTATTATTTTGATTATAAAAATCATTAACAATAAAAACGGCATTTTCAAGATTATTATTATAACCAACATCAAGATTATTATTAACAGTTGGTGAATAATAAAGACTAATTTTTGTTAAAGGCTGTGATGTATCTTTTACTAAAAAACTTAAATCACCATTTAATTTTTCCTCAAATAATCTATTTTCAATGCTAGCTTTAGTAAGAATTTCATCTATGCTCCCTCGTAAATCAACATCTTTTTTTCATTTTGTTATACCATTATTAACAAAATCAATAACTGCATCCTTTAATTTTTTTCTATCTGTTATCCCAGGATATTTTTTATTTAAATATGCAATAATTAAATTTACTGTATTCTGTGAAATATCACTATGCATAAAATTATTCATAAATTCTTTAATTAAAGGTAAATTATCTTGATTAAAAAGATAACCTTTCTGATCATATAATTGTCCAATTACAGAAGTTTGAAAAGCTTTGCTATTAAAGTTAAAACGATATAAACCATTATTTAAAAAAAATTGGAGCAGTTTTATCAAGATCAGTAAAAATAATATTACTTACTTTATTTGTTCTAGAATTAAAAGTAAATTCTATTTCAACATTATTATCCAATGCTTTTAATGCTCCATCTTCACCTAAATGAGCATAAGGTAATGTTCCCTGTTCACCATTAACATCAGTAATTAAATGATAATCATTGCTAAAAGCATATCAGGGGGTAATTGTTTCTACATTTTGTCCTGTTTCTTTTTACTATCAAATCTTAATAAATAATCATAAGCAAAAGTTCCTTCCCCCATAAATGAATATGCATTAGTTAAACGTGTATTAACAATTCACGAAGAAGTTGTTAATAATGTTAAAATCGCAGCTAATATTATAAAAATAATTAACTGTGCTTTTTGCTTAAACATACTTTTTAATGTTTGTAAAAACAGCAACATTTTTAGATCTCCTCTTTTTTTCAATTAACTATTAATAATAACGAGTATTGTTATAGTATCAAACAAATTCACTTAATAAATATGAATTTTTTGTTAAATCATCTTTAATCCCTGGATTATATAAAAAAAGAGCTTGATTATTAAATTCAACAACATAACTATATTTAATTTTATCACTATTTGTTAAATATTCATTGCCCTGTCCATCATAATCAACTCAGTCTTTACTATTTCATGTTTCACCCTCTGGTGCAATATTATGACGTTGTTTTGGGTCTTTTTCTTGTTCAACATATGAAGGAGAATTTTCTGAAGCAGAATCAGTATATCCTAATGGTTTTTTATGACGTTCTAATTTAGTTGAAGCATCTTTGGGACCATAATAATCTAATTGGTAACGAACACCAGTTACAGAACCATCAGTTACAATTGCACCTAATTTTGAACCATCTACGCCAGTTTATGAGGCTGTAATATATCATTTTCGATCTAAAAAGATATTATCAAATCAATCCTCGGCCATTACTTTATTAACTTGATTTGTTAATTCACCAATATAACCATTTTCTGAATCTAATATTTGTGTAATAAATTTATGCATTGATTCATAATCAGGATACGTATTATTACCTCCATGCGCTCAAATATTAATGACATCAAATAATGATCCTTGTTTATATTGACCTGTTTCATCAACAAAACCATAACTATTTAAAATAAACTTCGCATATTCGCTATTAGGATCAACTGCCATTAAGTCCTCTTTAAAACCGCTTTTTTTCGGTCCTTCATTATAAAAATTATCAATTGTTTTAACATTATTAGTATTTAATTTATAATGTCCTTCACTATCACTAGTGTAAAATCAATTTGCTAACCCCGCAATTCCTTTTAATAAATTAAACAAATCAAAGTTTGGTCCGTTCAACATTTGCAATAATGTTCGAATTAAAGCAACAACACTATCTTCAGCAAAATTCCCAATTAAGCCTTGGAATTTTAAAAGACCTTCATAAACTGTCTTTGACATTATACGGTTAAATTTTTGGACATCAAAGTTTGAACCTTCTTTTGCTAAAGCTTCTGTAAATCAGTTTCCTAAAACAGAATACCATTTTAAAAAGACATTTTTATGTTCTTTATTATCACTTGTTAAATCTAAATATTGCTTCTCCTCTTGCAAAATTATGCTCAGAGATTTTGCCACAACTGGACTGCTAAAAATATCATAAAGTTTCATATTTTTAATTGTTTTATCAGCTTCAGCCACTTCACCATCACTTTGATGTTCAACTTTAAGAACCGTATTTTCAATCGTATCACGACTAAATATTTCTAATAATGGACTGTCCAATTTAACATTACTTGAACTGTCAAAAAACTGATTTTTTATTTGCATTAAAATAAAAAATGGTGCTGCTAAGAAAATTCCTGCAGTTTTTTCGCCAGAACGATTATTTTGAATAAATGGTAATAACTGTGCTAATGAATATAAAACTGGTAATTCTAATCCCGGTCCAAATTGACCTAACATTGTAATTGCTTCATCAAAATATTTTAAACCAAATAAATCATATAATGAACTTGATTGGTTCGCCACACTCTTTCCAAATTTAATTTCTTCACCACCATCGTTATAATACAATGTTGACTTTGTTGGCGGTGTTAAAAGTGAATTATGATATAAAATATTTGATACATAAGGACCTCATGATGAATCATAATAATTACTTCAACCGGCAGTTCTCTTAATATAATTAAGAACTGATTCTGATTTTTGTGATAATGTATTTGCTAAAGCTCCAGTATCATATTGAGCTCATGTTAAATTTGGATTTGCAACAAAATCTGTATAACGCCCTGATGCATCTGTTTTATTGCTAGGATGTCCTTGGTTAGCTTCTGTATTTTATTTTGAAAAATCACTCATTGCAACAATTGATGACATTAAATTATAAATATTTCGTTCTGGTTGATAAGTACTATCCGTTGCTCTTCAAGTATTATAATAAAGATTATTTAATTTTTTATATTATTCAACATAATCTTTAATTTTAATTTCTTTTCCACTTTTAGTAGTAAAAACTCCTTTTAAGTTTCTTCCAACATTATTTAAGAAATATTGTAATGTCGGAAACCCATAAGTATTCATATTTTCATGACGACTAGCAATTAAAATTTTAGCAATTGTACTCTAGTATATTTAACTAAATTTCGAATTGTCGGGTCGATCTTATTAAGTTCACTATCAAAATAATCATCATTTTGACTATTTTTTCCTTTTGCACAAGAAACTACTCCCAGCATACTTGCTGACATTAAAGTTGTAGATCCTAGTATAGAAAGTAATTTTTTCATTTCCTTCACTCCTTTTATATTTATTAAATTTTTATAAAAATCATTAATTTAAAAGTCAGCAGATAACATTAAATTTTCATTACCCGCTTATAACCATTAATAAAAATTGTTGTATATTTAATTGGTTTATCCATAATCAAACAATTATTTTTAATTACTAAAACAAAAAAATTTAAATCCTCATTGTTCTTTTTTTATTCTGTGTTTTAGTATTGTTTTTATTTATCAAAACAACATTTCAAACATAAATTCAAAGTAAAATAATCATAAAAATATTTTTAAAAATTGTTGATAATTTAATATCATTTGTATTTTCAATAAAATATAAATTTAAAATTAAACACAATAATAACAAAATAAAACCAAAAGATAATCTCCGAAAAATTTGCTTTACTTCCATTACATTATTGTTAATTACAATAGTACTAATTAAACTTCTATAACCAATCACTCATAAACTTAAATGAAATGAGTTGTTTTCTGTTTTTAAAAATGCATCAAAAATAATTAAAAAGAAAATAACAATTAATTTATTAAATAAGACAATAAAATTAAAATATTTTGTTTTTGTTGCACTAAAAAAATAACGAATAGTAAAAATAAAGCTGATAATTGCAAGTTTAGTAAAATTGTTACTAATATTTTTAATAGATTTTGTTTTTAAAAAACTAATGCGGATTAAAATACTAATAATGAAAAAAAATAAAAATTCAAATAAAAATTGATGAAAAGATATTATTTATAAAGTTAATAAATCTATTAAAAGTGATATTAGATAAAGAATTTATTAACATTTTTTCCTGCTCCTATATTTTTACATAGTAATACTTTACAAAAAAAAGCAAAGGTCTATTTTTGCTTTTTTTAAGAAAATTAAATTATTTAAGATCAACTGAAGCTCCAGCTGCTACTAATTGTCCTTTAATTTCTTCTGCTTCTTCTACTTTTACTTTTTCTTTAATTACTGCTGGTAATTTATCAACAATTGCTTTTGCTACCATTAATTCTTTTCCAGTAATTTCTTTAACTAATTTAATAATTGCAACTTTACTTGGTCCTGTATCTGTTAACACAATATTAACCTCTGAAGGCCCCGCTGCTGCTGATCCTTCTACTGGAGCTGCGGCAACTGCTGCGGCAGCTACAACACCAAAATGATCTTCAATTGCTTTTACTAATTCATTTAAATCTGATAATTTCATTTCTTCTAATGCTTTAATAATATCATCTTTTGATAATGCCATAATATTTTCCTCCTCATTAAGATTTTTTTATAAAATGTTTGAATAAACTAACTAATTATTCACTTCTTGTTTTAGCAATTTCTTTAACTGCTATTGCAAACATACGTAATGGGTATAATAAACTTGCTCCAAACATTGATAGTAACTCGTCTTTTGTTGGTAACGCTGCAATTTCAACAATCGCTTTTGTGTCTAAGACTTTACCCTCATAAATTCCAGCTTTTAATTTTATTGCTGGATGTATTTTTGCAAATTTTGCTAAAGTTTTTGCGGCAGCCATCTGTTCACCTGTACCAAACGCAAAAGCATTAGTACCTGTTAAAAATTGGTCTAATTCAGCAAATCCTGCTTCTTTAGCAGCCAAACTTACTAAGTTATTTTTATATACTTTAATGTTTACATCTTGTTTTGTAAGCATTCTTCTTAGTTCTGTAAATTCAGCAACCGTTAATTTTTGATATTCGACAATAACCGCTGAATTAGCAGTTTTAAAGTTATTAACAATTTCATTAACAACTGCTGTTTTAATTTTCATTGCTGGCTTCATTCTTCGCCTCCCTATAATAATTTTAAAAGCAAAGGCAATTAATCCATTTGGCTAATTGCCTAAAACATTATTTAAATAATATAAAAACATGTCATTGTTCTATATCTCAATAATGCCTCGGCAACATAATTAAGATTTAATAAAATCCGTTGCTGTCTATGGTATTTTGATGACTATGGTACAATACCAAGTAATATAGTATTATAATTTTTGTTAAAAGTCAAATAAAAAATTTATTTGTTCAAATATTATTTTAGGTACCATTTTAACAATAATTTTAGACTATTTTTAAAAATAGTTAATCATTAAACCGCTTAATTTAAAAGTATCTTATTTACATATTTATTAAAACATACTTCTTGAAAAAAGGGAATACTAAAATGAGAATATTTTTAAAATATTATTTTTTTTGTAAAATTAAGGACTTTTTAACTACTATCTTACTGCTGTTATTTCTTTTAATGCTTTACTAATCCCAGTAGTATGATAATCAATTACAGGCATACTTCCTTTTTTAGGTTCATATAAAGAATTATTAGCGTTATGCATTTTGTAATTGAAGTGCAACAAATCAACTTTGAAAGGAGTTGATTTTTTATTGTATTGTAAAGATGCAATTAGGTCAATCAAACCTTATTAAGTCAATAATATATCTTTTATTAAAAATTGCAACTATTTTTTCAAAAAAAATAATTTTTTTAAATATGAGTTAATATTTAAGCACGACAAAAAGAAAAGTTTGCTAAAATTAAATATTAATATTTTGTAAAAATACCTCTTTGGAGGATAATCAATCTAAACTGGGTGAGGATAATCAATCTAAACTGGGTCGCAGTTTTTCATTAATAATTTTCATAACTTTATTAATTTCTTTTTGAGTAACAGTATTAAAATCAGTTCCTTTAGTTAAATATTCTCTAATATCTCTATTTATTCTTTCAACTTTTGCTTTTTGTGTCGGAGTTCCAGCATCACAAAAATAAACATTAGCATTAGTAATTTTCTCCATCTCTTTTCATTTACTAAATTCTTTACCTTGATCTGTAATAATTCCTTTTATATTTATCTTATAAAGTTTATTTCTAATAATACTTTTAAGAGCTTTATTAACCTCTTCTGAATTATGTTGATTTAATTTAAAACAAATCGTATATAAACTTTTTTCTTCGGTAAAAGTTAAACAAGCAGACTGATGTTCTTTTCCAACAATACA
>NZ_PUUH01000208.1:0-843 GCF_002968355.1 Spiroplasma sp. ChiS
AAAAAAGATGAAAGATGATTAAAAATAAAAAATAAAATTAAAGAAATTAAAAAACAACATCCAAGATATGAAGTTAAAGAAATAGGTTTGTTACAGATGGACGCTAAATATTTTGTACCAAGTAAATTTCCAGTTGATAAAAAGTATTATGTTTATGATTTTATTGATGAAAAAACAAGATTAGCATTAGGATATGTTTATGATAAATTAAGTACTGATAATGCTATTGATGCTGTATGATTAAAAATAAAAAATAAAATTAAAGAAATTAAAAAACAACATCCAAGATATGAAGTTAAAGAAATAGGTTTGTTACAGATGGACGCTAAATATTTTGTACCAAGTAAATTTCCAGTTGATAAAAAGTATTATGTTTATGATTTTATTGATGAAAAAACAAGATTAGCATTAGGATATGTTTATGATAAATTAAGTACTGATAATGCTATTGATGCTGTTAAAAAAGCAATTAGTGATTTTAAAAATATATTTGGTATTATAATAAMACGGATTAGAACTGATAACGGTTCTGAATTTATTAATAATTATCGTAATAATCAAAAAATTAGTGTTAAAAAGACTAATTTTACTCAATTTTTAACAGATAAAAATATTTTGCATCAAACAACACCAGTTCGCTCTCCACAGTCAAACGGTAAGATTGAAAGATTTCATCAAAATTATACTAAATTATTTCTATTTGAAGAAAAAATATTAAATGTAGTTAGTTTACAGAATAAATTAAATGATTATTATTATTTTTATAATTTTGAAAGAGTACATAAGTCTTTAAATTTTCAGACACCATTTAATTTTTTGAATAGTTTAAGTTTAATTAAATAA
>NZ_PUUH01000209.1:0-836 GCF_002968355.1 Spiroplasma sp. ChiS
TCAAATTTTAATATATTCAAATTTTAATATATCATATCAATTCTTTTATAAATTTATGGAAATAATAAGGAAAATAAGCCTATTATTTCTATTTTTATAAAAGAAAGGAATGATATATATGAAAAAATTATTAAGTATATTGGGAGCCAGTGTTATAACAACTAGCGGAGTAGCACCATTAATGGCAATGAGTCAATATGAACCTAATAATTTAACATAGTCTTCTACTTTGAAATATGTTAGAAATTGCTTGTGGGAATAGTGCTGTGATGCTATTCCTATTTTTATTGTTCAGAAAGGAATACAGCAATGAAAAAACTTTTAAGTATTTTAACGATATCAACTTTAACAGCGAGCATTCCCGCCCCGTTGCTTGCCAACACACCCGCAACCCGCACCTTGACATCTAATTCCAACAATGACTACCTACCAATAAAAGAATTTAAAAATATTAGTGGTTATATTTTTAGAATGACAATAGATAGTAAAGATAACATTTATTTTGCCACAAGTGAGGGTGCGTTTGTGTTGAAACACGGTGCAACAACCCCAACCAAAATAAATGGAATAAAAGGAAATATAATTTCGCTTGTTGTTGATAGTAAAGATAACATTTATTTTGGTAAATTTGATGGTGCGTATAAGTTGTCTGCGGGGTCAACAACACCAACCAAAATAAATGATACCAGCAATAGCACAAATTCTATAACAATAGATAGTAAAGACAACATTTATTTTGGAACAAATAACGGTGCGTATAAGTTGGTTGTGGGGTCAAACACACTGACTAGAATTAATGAAATAAATAATTATGTTGAAACAATTGCAGTTGATAG
>NZ_PUUH01000210.1:0-831 GCF_002968355.1 Spiroplasma sp. ChiS
AAAAACGATATGATAAAGACCATATCTTGGGTTTGTTTATTCGTTGTCTTGCTACTCTTTGGTTTTACGCAAGTTCTGTGCTTTGTTGATAGGGGAGTTAAGAACTCGATAGGGGAGTTAGTCTAGGTTGTCTAATTCCGTTAATAACTCAGTGAGTTCTTCTTCGGACATTTCTGGTGGTTCCCCCTTGTTTTTTTCATAGTGTGTGTTAAACTTATCAACAAGAGAATTATTTTCTCTGGTAAGTAAATTTTCACTGTTTTTAGCAGAATACTTAGTTTTTACGAAAGATTGGTATTCTGCTTTTAGTTTGTCGCTTTCAGCACAAATTTGGTCGCGTGCTTGTTGGTAAGTTAACCCACTTAAAAATGGGTTTGTTGCTTGTTCTTTTTCGTAGCGACGAGCAGACACAGTTAAATAATGCAATTCTTTAATTGCAGTGTCTTTAATTGCTTGATAACCCGTCAAGCGATATTTATTATTATCACGCGTGTTATAAATTCAGTAGTTAAAATACATATCAAGACCAACCAAAAAGTATTTACCAGTTTTGTCTAAGAAACACATTATTTTAGGCACACAAATAAATTTGTCATAAATTTTGACTTTATAACTATCTTGGCGGGTAGGGTGTTGGCGAACATTTTTTTTCGGTAAGTAAAAATTAGAGATATGTTTTTTCTCGTCAAGTTGATTAATCACTTTATAACTCAACCCACCTATCTCAACAAAGTGATAATTGAGTTGTTCTGCTTGTTGTGTTAGTTCTTGCATAATAATATGCTCCTTTCTGCCGTTTTGAGCGAATTTAAACCCCATATCAGTGTTGAT
>NZ_PUUH01000211.1:0-825 GCF_002968355.1 Spiroplasma sp. ChiS
TTTTCATTTTCAATGAAATTGGAATAATAATCCCACTTGCTAACTGGCGAATATTATTTCAAATCATACCCTCACGCTGAGCAGTAAACAACGCACGATGTCCAAAATGTCTCGCTAAAACAATTCACGGTATTTTACCACTATGAACTTTTTTCTCATCGTGAGGACTAGTTCCATCAATATACAAATAACTTTCATCAAATAAAATAACACTATCATCTGGGGGAACCGGTTTTGTTCKATCGGTAAAATCTAAATTTTTAAATGTTAAAACTTTAACTTTATCATCTTCTAACGGATAATTACTATAAATTTCATCTGTCAATAATTTCATAGTTTGCGACAAATAAGTTAAAAGTAATGTTTTACCAGTTCCTAACTTACCAATAATTACAGATAACGGATTATCTCAAACAAAATTTACTAACCGAAAAGCATTTAACTGATAAAAAATATTTTTTCACAATCATCACACAAAATAAACACACTGCAAAGCAAATAATATTCAAAATACTAAACCAACACAATACAAAGAAATTAACCAAAGTAATAAATCAATTAAACTAAACAAAAGCATTGAACCACTAATATAACAATAGTTTTTAAAGAAAAATATAAACTTTTTCATTATTTAAAATACCCAACTATTTTAAAAACCATCCACAAGAAAAACCAAGTTAAAAACAAAATCACAATTCAAACACCAACCATCAAAGTTAAATATTCATTTTGCGTTAAATTCCACATTGTAATACTTTCAACATTCGTTTTATCTATAAACAAAAAAATATAAATAAAAAACTCTTTTAATTTAATTCAATCATT